>NZ_ASZT02000017.1:0-59187 GCF_001006065.1 Sphingobacterium sp. IITKGP-BTPF85 | reverse complement strand
AAAAGTCACACTCCTTGGGTCCTTTTCCTGAACTTAATTGAATATATACTTCCATTTTATTAACTTTCCATACGGACAAATTTGGTTTGAAAATTCCCAAAACTGTTACTAATTCTTTTTGATAACTCATCACTTTTTCAATATCCTTATAGGCCATCGGTGATTCGTCCATACTGCCTCCGATAACTTGAACACCAGCATCGGCTAATTTTTTACTCATTGCTGTTTTGGTAAAAAGGGATTTTGCATCAGCTCTCGAATATAATCGTCCCGCACCATGTGAAGCGGAATTTAAACTTCCCACATGTCCCAAGCCTTCTACTAAGTAGCCTGGTGCGGTCATCGATCCGGGGATAATTCCCAAAACACCTTTACCTGCCGGCGTCGCACCTTTACGATGTACAATACATTCCTGACCACCGACCATTTCCTTCCATGCAAAATTGTGATGATTTTCGATTGTCACTACAATACGCTTACCCAAGGCCTTAGCAATCCGCTGATGGATATTTTCATGACATGCTTTTGCATAGTCTCCTGCCAAATTCATTGCTAACCAATATTCCTGCCCATCATGTGTATTTAGGTCTAACCAAGCAAGGTGCTGTACTTGACGTGGTAAAGGACATTGCTTTTTAGCCAGATATGTATAATGTTTTGCAATATTTGCTCCCAATCCACGAGAACCACTGTGTGACAATACGGCTAAGTATTCACCAGCAACAAGTTTCCATTCAGGTTTGGGGTGTGTAAGCTCAATAATTCCAAATTCAACGAAGTGATTTCCACCACCTGAGGTTCCCAGTTGCTTATAAGCTTTGTCTCTCAAACTTTTTAAAAGCGGGATGTCCTGAAATTCGGATCGATAGAATAGCTCATGGTCACTTTTGTTCTTATGCGTTTCATACATTCCAAATTTGGTGTGTTCTGATAAGATATTTAAAAGCATCGCATCTTTCCCTTTTATGAACGAGGCTGGCAAATTAAAAATAGACATACTCATACGACATCCAATATCTACACCAACACCATAAGGAATAACAGCCTGATGTGTAGCTAAAACGCCCCCAATAGGTAGACCATATCCCGAATGTGCATCGGGCATTAATGCGCCCGCCACTGCAACAGGAAGTTTTAAAGCATCATAGAGTTGAAATTTAGCCTTTTCATCAATCACATCTTCTCCAAAAATGGAAAATGGAGCGCGCTGTTTCAATAACTCCTGCATTTTCACTTCAACAGGCTTGATCAAACCCTCTGCTAACTTGCCCCAAATCCCATGATGATGAAAGATGCTAGGGTTAGACAATACCGCACTTAATTCTTGTAAGACAGCTTCTTTCTTCTCACGCTTTCTATAACGTTGTATTTGATTTAAACCAATATTTATTGTATTATTTTGAGGAAAACCTAATTTTATGAGGTCTTTCCCTGAGATTTTACTTCCCATGATTGTATTATAAAATTGAAAAATGTGTTAAAAAAACACAGTGAATATTTGGAAACAAGTTCCAATAATTGTCAATTCGGAAAAATTTGCATGTAAAATATAGAATAAACAAAAAAGCCCGAATTATCTTCGGGCTTTTAATATAATGATTTGATAGAATCCTTTATATCTGGGCACGAAGAACCATGACCGCATCTTTTGCAGTAATGTTAATGGATGTTATAGTAACTATAGACATTTTTGTGTTCTCCGTTTAAAGGGTTATTATTATTTATCGTGACAAATATATTATTTATTTTGAATTAAGTAAAAATTATTTTAAAAAAAATAATACGGCAATGCCTTCTTCTTCAAAATATTCTAAAAAAGTGCTTGATATACACTATTACAATTTATATTTTAATAGAAAAAATGCTAAAATCACTTTCCGAAATTTTTCACTAAATAGATTTATTACAAATTGATCAATTAATGTCTAAAGTCTGATATGCTTTTGCAAGATTGACTAGCTCTGGTAAAGCTCTGAAAGTAAAATAAGCGATATCATCATCTTGTCTTTCCCGAAGAAGTTTGGTATAAGCATTGACACTTGCATTAATATGTTCCAAAAATAACTTGTTCCACTTACTTTCGGACTCATCACTGTAATATAAAAAAGATTTCTCTCCTGCTTTCCAGATCTGCTCAAACTGATTTTGATCTAGATCAATGGTTTTACCCTTGATAATGTCGACCAATATCGGTTGTGTATTTTTATAATAATTTCTGATCTGTTTGCATAATACAAGTATATCCTTATTCTTACTGTGTTTTTCCATCAACTGTGTCATCACCAGCCCCTCAGTTCTCATAAAAACAATGTCTCGCAGTATATGCTCATCTTTATAATCCTGCGAAATAACAGCCGAACTTTGAAAAAGTAAAAATATAGTTATGATAATTGAGTATGTTTTTGAATGTGCTTGCATACGATTTGAATTAATGATAAATATTGGGTTGTCACTATTTTACTATAATGGAAGCAATAAATGTGCTTTCTTTTGACAATTATCATTAAAACAGGTATTTATAATAATAAATAAAGAGTTTACCACCTTTAAATGTATTTTTACTTAGAAAATTTTTTAAAGTCCAATTTACAAGTCTACTACACGACATCAAGACCAAGCTACAATTCTATTATCTTCCTATATTTTCATCATTATATGTAATTATCCTAGATTTAATAATTTCTATAAAATTCATGAACATAAATTCATTAATAAACGAATACTAAAATATATAGCAACTGCATTGCGGTTAATAAAGACAAATTTACAACTCAATTTAATACTAATTATTTTAGTTTTATTTCATTTTTCAAATTAAATTTAGAAGGATTTTTGCATCCAAAAATTAAACTAATTTATTTAGTATTCGGAATCTCATTTTCTCTCACAAATGAGATTAAAAGAGAAATTAAAATAGCTAACATTTTTAGTTTAATTGATAAACTAACTTATTTTCAATAAATTATAATCACAAATACTTGTGTTTTATTTTTAAGTCATGTTATTAAAAGCACTATGAATCCCTTTAAAATTTATATTTAAAATATGTATAATAAGAAGATTTGCCAATGTTATTTTGAACAAAAAAATATGTGGTCGAAAGACAAGTTCATCCATTTAATTTAGATACTTTGCCAGTACTTCACCTATCACCATCTACTCCGCTATAAAAATATTTTACCCTCTGATGCAAGTAAATTCCATTTGAAAAATTTAAAGTCCTTTTTTTTCAACTTCAACACAGGTCACAGGAAAGCTTATAATTATATTTTCGATGTTTTTGTCGTAAACATAACAAGTAGCGTCAGAGGGTTTAAAACAATATAATATCGTAATCAAAAAAAATCAACCTAGACTATAACTGTATTTTGATACCTAATGAAATATTACGCCCCGGAAGCGGCGCGAGGTATTTCAACAATGAGTTTTGAGGGCGTGCTTCTACATTTAGCAAATTATGACCCGATAAGTAATATGTAAAAACATACTCCCTAATTTTAAAAGAATAACCAACTTGTGCGGCGAGTAATGAATAAGATGGCATCGCTGGCTCAAGATTTATATTTTTCCCAAGGTAGCGTTGCTTTAAATAATGATCAAAAGTTGTATTCCAGTAAAAACTGTTCAAAGTCATCGTAGTAGATACGCCATATCTACTTGTTGGCAAATTAGGCATATAGTCACCCTCCGCCCAAGTACGCATTTTATCATCAGCAGTATTTTTATTTTTGACAAGATCTGCAAAAGTATTTAACTCAAAACTATGTTTATCTTTCCATTTAAAATTATAGGAAGCTTCCAATTCCCATCCTTTGATTTCTGTATCAGAAGCACGCCACTCTTTCACCAGAAAACCGCCAGAACGAGATATACCGGTGTGACCGAGGTAAATATAATTATCATAATTGCTACTGAAGTATGTTGCTGCCAGATGGAATCCACCTAAATTTAATCCCGTACCAAGCTCATAAGATCTTGCCGTTTCTTTACTCAAACGATCATCTCCATTTTCCTCTACCAAAATTGCAAAATGGTCATTTCCCGCATACAGTTCGTTGACCTCTGGAGCACGCTCAGCATGAGAATATGACGCCTGAACATAAGCAATATTTAATAGATGATAACGAATATCACCAGAAAACTGATTCAGATCAAAATCTCTTGGTGTCAATTTTCCACCGGCCATGCCTCTACTGGGTGTGTAACTGTTATCAGAAAGAACACGTCTTGCCACCCAGTCATGACGATAACCGAAATTGACTGTAAATAAATTATGTTCATATTTCTGCAATACAAAAGCTCCCAATTCTCTACTTAGATTGTTGGGAAGATATTTCTGTTCCCCTACCCCATCCATCCGTATAAATGAAAAATCTAAACCACTTATAGCTGTCCAATCTTTACTGAACTGATGAAGTAGTTCTGATCTTGTCGTATGTCTACGTGTATTAAATTTGTTCACCTGATAAATACCGACAAGTTCACGATCATCAGCAAATTGCATCGAATAATTAAATTTTATTTCCGTGATTTGTGAAAAAGATGGTTTAATAGCGCTTTCCATTGATAGGATATGTGACCAAGCACGGGTATTGACGGGTTCATATATTGGAGCTGGCAAAACAACATCATGACTATGTTTTGGTTTTGCCGCTTGTGCAAATCCTGGCACACCATAATAACCTTCTAGAGCCCGGTAACCAATTCCCACGCTGTAGTTTTCTTTAATAAAGCTACTCCCAACATTAACCGAGCGGCTTTCAGCATGACTATTAGGCATAATTCCACGAGTAACCGGAACATAATCTGTTATACCGTGAATAACTTGTGTGTAAAGGGCTGTTGCTGGGTCCTGTCCAGCAATGTATTGGTCATTAGTAGGATTAGGAACCTGCTTACCACCAATAAACGAGTATTGCTGAAAAGTATAAAGATCGGCCTCGGACAATCCCCAATCGGGGTCATTCATATGGTCTTTTACAAATTGACTAATATACGGATATAAGGACAGGTTGCGGATAGTTTCCCTATCCACGTGTACCTGTGCCATTGCTTCTGTCAAGTGATCGATAGTCGAGTCGTACGCAATAGGAGCTTTTGTATTTGCGGGAATCTTCAGGTTTTTATGACTCTGATTCATTCCTCCTATATTCCACACCCAGTGTTTCCCAAGATTGCCGGCAATTTGTAAGGCCTGGCGATTACCATTATTTGTTCCAATTTCAACAATTGCTCTTCCTGACGATTTTTTTGAAAGTAATGATTGTGGAACGGTATTATCCTTGAGATCAACAGCTCCACCTATTGCCTTGCCACCATATCGTACACTTGCAGAACCTTTATAAATATCAATACCACTTAAATTATCCATATCCAGATTGACATTCAAATTAGGACTCATCCCAGAAAGGTCATGCATGGAAATTCCATTGCTAAGTATTTTTACTCTATTACCGCTTAAGCTCCGAATCATAACGCTTCCAGAATTTGGTCCAAAAGAAGCATTTTGCACACCAGAAATATGACTGAGACTCGCACTCAAAGTTTGTGTCTGGATCTGATCTAGCTTTTGTCTATTAATTTCTACGCGACGAATATTGTTTGTTTTTATGCCTATAACCTGTGCACTTGGAAGTTTTATATTTTTCAAAGTGTCGAGAGGTGTCCTACTTTGTCCAGAACTTTCTTCACACAACAGTAATAAAGCGACGAAAAGCGGATAAGCAATAGTTTTATTTGAAGTCATCATACCTTGTTTTACATACATTTTGTTGCAAAGGTATAAAACAATATCATTAATGCAACAAGATTGCATTTGCAACAAACAATTATTACCTTCAACAAAATTTATCAATCAAAATGAATTACATGAACAGATTTCTTGCCCTAACCGCTTTCGCGGCATTATTGCTTTCCGTTGTAACCTCTTGTAAAAAACAAATTGAGGAGCCCGTGGAAACAATTCATTTCCAGCTCCCTCAAAACCTGAATCTTGTGTATGGCGAAACTTACAAAATCAATCTACCTGAAAATTTAAAGAATTTAGACGCATTATCGCTAAGTTTAGATTTTTCCCAAACGCCAAATCTAGCAATAGGCTCAGCTAGCAGACTTCACGACAAACTCATTGCCGGCATTACTGTTGATGCTGAAAAAATCAGATTATAATCAACACGACCCTTCTTTACCCCAGTGGCGCACCATCAATTTCCGGTCTACGCATTCCAGACAACTATAATATTACGGTTATAGCAAAGTCATCAGATGATGCACAGATTGGAAAAGAAGTTTAAATTTTAAAATCGCTCCAGGTAAAATCGCTATAAAAGGATTGGAAAAAAAAGATGAACTACCATATTCCTATATGCTCTATAGCGATAAGGGCGCAAGTTTCGAACTTGACGCTCTGGCTACACCAACGGCAGGGACTAATTGGTACATGCCAACGGCTTCTGGGAATGAGAACATGGTAAAGATCGAAGGATCGCGTATCCTGATCAGTAATTCGGCGGGTGATCCAGCACAAAAGGAAGAACATGCATACGACCTCACTCCTATTTTGCAAAAAATGGCTTTCAGATCGCGTCAACTGTATTTAGAGTTGTATTTATTCCACATATCAAGTTTTTCTATGGAACATATTATCCAGATCTTAATCTGACTTTAAACTTGAACCTTATCCACATAGCAGTGTCTAACGGTTATCGTTCTGCTTCACCGACGCTATATCCCGAAAAATATAAAGCAAGTTTTACACTTGTATCCGTAGCTAAAGATGGAAATAGATATGACAATACTGCGGGTACATTTTCGGTCAATACCGATACAGGTGCAGTTTTAGTACAGAAAAGCGAGTCATTGCAAGCTGGAAGTTATAAGATTTTAGTTAAAGCCCATACAACTACAGATTTGGAGTTTACCACGGATCTTACTTTGGTTATGTCAGCTGGAGAGTAAACTGAAAACCCATACTATATTATTGGCAAAAATAACATTCCAAGCAGGTAACCCCTCGGTTACCTGCTTATCTCATTTTATAGGCATCCCACCATTCATCAAGCATATCGATAACTGGCAGAAGCGTTTTTCCCATTTCACTCAATTTATATTCCACTCGAGGTGGCGATTCCATGTACACTTGTCTGCAGATAATCCCATCACGTTCCAGCTCGCGCAATTGTAACGTTAATGTCGTCTGTGCCATATCTTCCATATCTCTTCGTAACTCACCGAAACGTTTTGGACACTGCTGTGCAATGGTCTTAATCAGTAATGCTTTCCATTTCCCCCCAATAATCTTGAAAATGCCGTTGACATCGCAACAGCTTTCCGAATTTTTGATTTTTTTTTCTTCCATAAAACCTTTATACTGAGCATTAGTACATAAAACGATACTAAGTATGCTTCTTATAACTACTTGATAACGACAATTAACACGCTTAAATTTGATGGATAAAATTACTAAAAACTATCCATATGCGTTTCCAAATTACTGATCTGCTCAAAGTTTCCGTGCTCTCTGCCGGAATATTTTTATTTGTGACAGATCTGTTCATTATTAATGTTTCTTTACCCTCCATGCAGCAATCACTGCAACTCAGCACCAGCGAAACTCAGTGGATCATTATTCTCTACGTCATCGGTTATGCCAGTCTACTTATAAGTTCTGGAAATGCAGGGAATTACTATGGCAGAAAAAAATGTACCTCATAGGCATGTTGGGGTTCACGATTTCCTCGGTCATCTGCGGTGTTTCCGAACATATATATATCCTGCTTTTTGGCAGACTTTTGCAGGGTGTCAGCTCAGGACTGATGGTTCCACAAGGTATTGCTCTGATAACTTCGCTCTTTAAGCAACAAGAAAAAAGAACGCTAGCACTTGGTATTTATGGAAGTATAGCTGGTATAGCATCCGTACTCGGGCAATTGTTGGGCGGTATCCTGCCCGATCAATCCTGGATCAATGAAAGCTGGAGGTTGATTTTTTAGTCAATATTCCTGTCGGTATCGTTGCCCTTATATCGGTATATAGTCTTATTCCCCGCATCGAACCTGATGTCAACGCAAAAATTAGTTACCTACCTATGTTCCAATTATTTGGTTTATTGATCGGTTTGGTTTGCCCTTTAATTCTGGGTCCAGAATTGCATTGGCCATTATGGAGCATACTACTTTTAATAGGTTCTCTTTTACTTTTATTTATATTCCTGAAGCAACAAAAAAACGCGAACAGAATAGTCTTTTATCTCTGATCAATTTCTCATTATTCGACAATAAAATCTTTAATTTAGGTTTGGCAGCGGCATTTGCTTATTACATGGTACAGGATGCGTATTTCATTATCAACTCCAATTACCTCCAGCTATACAAAAACTTTACACCTACTATGACCGGTGTTGCATTTGTTTATCAGGCATCGGCTATGTCATTGCCAGTATTGTAGTCAGCAAACTTGTACAAAGAAATGGAAAATCAGTCATTTTATATGGGTTAACCATTATGATCAGTGGTTTAATCGCACATCTATACGTTTATAATCAACCCGCAGTTTTCATCCATCAGGTACATGTCCTATTTTTCTATTATGGCCTAGGGTGTGGTACCGTACTACCTTCCCTTATGACAATGGCAATAAAAGATATCAAGACAGATTTGATCGGTACTGCGTCCGGGATTTACCTCACCATTCAGCAACTTTCTATCTGTATGGGTATAGCACTGGTAGTGGGTATTTATTTTCACGATCAGAATAGTGTATTTTTAAGCATGGAAAATCTGAATCATGCTTACGGTATTTCTTCTGTTATTTCTATTATATTATTGGTAGTTGCTGGTCTTTTTATAACACTTTTACCTATTCGAAAAACAGGAACTGTAAAATGAAGAAGTTATCTTCAATAACTATACAGAATAAATTAATACTTCATAATCTACATTTTTTTATTTATTTTCAACATTTGAACCATCTTAAAACAAAAGTAATTATGAAAAAATCACTCAGTCTAGCACTAGCATCACTATTAGGGCTATCTGTTCAGGCCCAACACAAACTTGATAAAATATGGGAAACAGATAGTATCATCAATCTGCCTGAATCCGTACTACCGGATACCAAAGCAGGTATTTTATATGTGTCAATCATGGGTAACAGTTCAGATCAGAAAGATAGTATCGGCGGTATCGGTAAGTTGGATATGAATGGTAAGGTTATCGATCTGGAGTGGATTAATGGTCTTAATGCACCAAAAGGACTTGCCAAGCATGGCAACACGCTTTATGCCGCAGATATAACCGATGTTGTTATTATCGATATACCCTCAAGCAAAGTGCTTCATAAAATTCCAATAACCGGATCTGCATTCTTAAATGATATCACTGTAAGTGACAAGGGTGTAGTCTATGTCTCAGATACCAGAACTAAAAAAATTCACAAGATCATCAATAATAAAGCTGAGCTGTATCTTGAGAATATAGACGGTGTCAACGGATTGAAGGCAATAGGAAAAGATCTATATATCGCCGGAGGAAATAAACAGTTACTTAAAGCTAATGAAAAAAAGGAGCTAACGACAATTGCAGACCTACCCTGTGGCGGTGACGGTATCGAACCGATCGGCAATGGAGATTTTATATACTCATGCTGGGGTGGCTATATCTATTACGTACATGCAAATGGAAAATCAGAATTACTTTTAGATAGCACAGGAGAAAAGAAAAACACAGCAGATATCGGTTACGATCCTATTAAGAAAATCATCTATGTCCCTACCTTTTTCAAAAAGAGTGTTGCTGCTTATCAACTAAAATAACATAATTTAATTACACCTTTTTTAATAATACTATAGTTGTTTGCAACTACTTTAAACAACTATAGTTTCTTTTTTTTGATCAATAAAATAATTTTGCCTAGATAAAATATATGAAAAATACATCCAATAAAGATCTATCGTCGATTTAAGTTCTTTATAAAAAAAATACGCTATAAGTGCACAAGCTGCACTAGATATGTTAAGTTTTACAATTTATAACGATGACTTCGTGACTTTTCTTTGTCCAGTTTCGTTAAGAAAAAACGTTAATATAATAGCTAGTATTATACCCCCTATCCAGAATAATCCAGTTGACTGGAAATGAGATGATTTGTTTATTCCTAAAGACAGCGTTTGTCCGAAAAACTTACTAAATATAGGATTTAACAGCGTAGTTACACCAAAAGTTATAAAGTTCATCGCTCCGGTAGCGCTACCTTTAACCTCATCAGGATTAGACTCTTTAATAACTGAATAAGGAATCATTGCAGCTCCGGAAGCAACACCAAATATAAAATTAGTAGTATATACAGATATCAGATCTGGAAGAAAAAGAATCTGGCCAATTGCTAAAATCATAACCAGAGCACCTACTAAAAGAACTGGCTTGCGCACACCAATTTTATCCGTTATATAACCCAAAAGTGGACAACCCAGCACCCATCCCATAGGAATCATGGCACTTGCGATTGTTGCTGCATGAAAACTAAAATCTTTATCCTGCTGAAAAAAGGCAACACCCCATGTCATGGCAAATATGGTTGTAGGAGCAAACAATAACCCTGATATCAAACCACATAACCAGGACTGAGGATTAGAGAAAACAACCTTGTAGGGCCATAAAATACCTTTTGAATCTGTGGTTTTCACAGCTTGGTTTTTATCTTCATTTTTCGGTATGATAAGTAATAAGCCAAAAGCCACTAGAATAGTGATCAAACCAGCCCCTAACCAAAAATGGTTAATTTTTAATCCTTGTTCAACCCATGGGCCAACAACAAACTGCCCCGCAGAGCCGGCAAGCATACCTACACATTGTGTAAATCCTATGGCTGTAGCCAATGACTTTGCAGAAAACCCTTTCGAAGCGAGGTACACACATCCAGGAAAGGCAAATGCACAGCCTGCGCCTTGTAATAACCGACCGGTATTGCCAGCGAAAGAACTAGAAAGTACAAAAAGCAGGCAGCCAATACCTAAAATCAATGTACCTGTAAACAAAGAATATTTTGCTCCAAATTTATCAAGAGCAAGACCCGCCAGTAAACTAACAATAGAATAGGTATAATAGTAAGTGCCTATAATAGTAATGAGATTAACCGGTGTTACGTTAAATTGCTCAGCCAGTTGGAGTAGCATGACTGCAGGAGATGAACGGATTACATAATCTAAAAAATAGAATAAAAGTCCAAATACCCATGCTATAACATATAATCTGGTGGTTGACGCTACTTTGCTTAGTCCCATTTTACTATTTTTACCTATATCAAAGTTAAGAAATTTTAAGGCGCAGTATTCTATTAATTATATTAAATAATTAATGATGTGCAATCAATGATGAAATTTGTTTTTCTAAATGCTTATTTTGCTGATTAGCCTGTTCCATGGTCAAGCCAGAGGGAATGCCAGGTCTTTTATGCTTAGTATAACGCAGCAAGGCTAGTTTCATTAGTTCTTGTTTCTTAAGAACAGTCTCATACAACTTGGGTAAATAAGTATGGTTAGCAACGTACTCATCCCACTTGATCACTTGCGGAAATGTAGGATTAAGATAGGAAATAATTGACCTGGCCATTAACCAGTGTCCTTCCTGCTCTGGATGTATACCATCCGGAGCCAGCTTATACGTTGGATCAATCCGTGTCATGGATTCTAAGTATTTTTTCATGGGAAAATGAAGATCTATAACTTCCCACTTTTCATTCTTCCGCTGTTCTAATAGCCAAGTTGAATATCGATCCAATACTTGATTATATCCGTCAAGACCAAGATCTGGATCATCATGAACGGGCGGTGTAATCAATACAATCCGTTTTACACCACTTTTAAGCACCTCCGTATATAAGTTTTCTATACCGTCCTGATAAGCTTTGAAACGCACACTGTCAAAAGGGAGATAAATACCATCATTCATTCCGTAACATGCAAAAACAACATCAGGTTTGATCTTCTGCAATACACTTTCCAACCGATCGAATAAACATGGTCTTGCAAATTCACCGTTCGCATGATTGTCCTCACTAAGCCCAGAAACAGTCTCACTTGGAAGCCCAAGATTGATTATTGCAGTACCTTTTATAAAATGACTACTTAGAAGAACACTTTCTATCATCGCGACATATCGACCATCATAGGTGATGCTATTTCCAAGAAATAAAATCTTTTCGGCTCGATTCAAATGCAAGAGAGAATTAGATTTTTGTTGCGCAACTAAAATCGAACAAAAAAACTAATAATTATTAAAAGAGTATAATTTTTCATAAGTGGTATATTTATCAGGGAACTTTGCAAGTTAAAAATTTTTGCTATTTTCAAATTAAAATTATGATGTTTATATAATTTAACGAATATGATCTGATAATTCTATCTCCAGAGACTAAATATAATGTATTGGCTGGTAATAAATAAACTATTTTTGATTAAAATCCTCTAATTTTTGAAGTTAAAAAAACAATAGTAATCACCATTTAGTACTTTTGAAAAGTTTGATGGAATTAACCAAATGAGCTTTTGCTCTTAAAAATATCCTCGGTTTAGACCAGGGCTTAAAACAGAAAAATTTAATGTTGATTTTGCGATTGTCAAATCGCATATTTAACTTACTATTATGAACAAGGAAATTCAGGATTATATTATTACCTACTATCTGGATCTGATGTCGCCCGAAGAGAAGCTTGCATATAAACATGCTCATTCCACGCTAAAACTAGATGGCAGTGAAAATTTAGAGAAAATGCAACGAATATACCTGAAGACCGGATGGCTTACAAAGGATCAAACCGTATTGGGTCTTCTTAACAATGGTTTAGAAAAATTCAATGAAAATACGGCAACCCGCATATTGCGAGACCATCACCTGGATATCGTTTTCAATTATTGTCCAAAATGCCACAAGCTAGCCCGGACACCAACAGCAAAGCAATGCCGTTTTTGTTTTCACGACTGGCATAAAGAAAATAACAATATAACTGACTGTGATTTATAACTAAACACGTAAATTAAGATGCTTTGCAAAAAAAGCACCGCTACATTTGAAGCATTCTTGAAACAACATGAAGTCCCAATATTTCAGATATCTCCACTGAGACTAATAATTAATTTCCAGCTATTTTTATAAAAGGACATATGCATTATTAAATTTTAATGCAATTAAAGAAGATGAAATATTACTTATAGCAATTCTAAAAATGAGTTCTATTTAAATAGTATCTGTAAAAAAGAGAGCTAAAACAGAAAACAAAGATGAATCTAAAAGTGGCTTTGTTTTCATTTTGTTCAACTATCTTTGCTTTGCATTATTATTTTAACATGAAATTACTAAAAGACCGAATCTTAAAGGATGGTAAAAGCTTTGAAGGCGGAATATTAAAAGTTGATAGTTTTATAAACCATCAGATGGACCCTATTCTTATGAAATCTATAGGTGTAGAGTTTGTCCGTCGCTTTGGGCATCTACCAATGAATAAAATTATAACGATTGAAGCAAGTGGCATTGCTCCTGCAATAATGCTTGGATATTTATTAGAACTTCCCGTGGTATTTGTCAAAAAAGCTGTTCCGAAAACAATGAATAATATGTTAACGGCCTCGGTTTATTCTTACACCAAAGATAAAACATATGATATATGTGTAAGTACTGACTTCTTAACTAAAACTGACCAGGTAGTTTTATCGACGATTTCTTAGCCAACGGAAATGCTTCTATTGGAGTTTATGAACTGGTAAAGAAAGCTGGAGCCACCATGCTGGGTATGGGATTTATTATTGAAAAATCTTTTCAAAAGGGAAATGAGCGCCTACAGGAATTAAATATTCAAATAGAATCTCTCGCACGTATTAAAACATTAGGTGATAATCTTATCGAGTTTGAAGACTAAAAATTACTTCAATCTAATTTAATCTTCTGGCATAACGCTATAACATCCGGTTATGGGGATCAACATTCATCATTAATACTAAGAGGCTTTAGTTTTAACACTATCGCCTCATTTTTAAGCTTGTGAAAATCATTTTAGTCCTTCTTCTCATGAAGCGGAAATTCATTACATCTTTGTTTTAAACAATCAAAGTATTTCTAGTCATACTTAATATTAAAATCCTAAATTGTTTATATGATACTTTCAAAGCTTATCATATGTATACTTTTATCCAATATTTTACATTTCTGTAAATCAATATCAAAATAAATTATTGTAAATTGTACAAACCGGTTTTGATATCTCCTGATTCTAGTCTATCAATAATTTACAAATAAATACGTCTTTTTAAATGAAACAAAATCCCCTTCAAAATTGTTGATAAGACGTAAACTCCTATAATCTGCATTTTTATTAAATGGCTTATATGATGATGATTACAGATGGCAAAAGAGCGATTTTATGCTGAAAGATAAGAGATCTGTATAATAATTATGAAGTAATTTGTCATGAAATCAGGTTATAATAGATCGTAACCAGTAATTAAACGATATGAATATGATAGAAAAAACAAAAATTGGTATCTGGATGGACCATTCATTTGCCAACTTGATGGATTATTCAACAAATCCTATGCAGACTAAAACTATTGAATGCAACTTACCCATGAGGATAAGGAAGAGGCACTAAAACGTAGTGAAAGTGTCATGCATAATAAAAAACAGAATGAGCTATCCGAATATTATAAAGAAATAGCTAAAATAATCAAACAGTATGATGAAGTACTCATTTTTGGTCCAACTGATGCAAAAATTGAGCTATACAATACTATTAAAGATGGTCTAGCATATGCTAAAATTAAAATCGGAATAAAACCTGCTGATAAAATGACCGAAAATCAGCAATACGCTTTTGTACGAACATATTTCACCACTAATTAATATTGAACAGATTCTTAAAACATCTGAGGGGAGACAAAACTTGATCAGCACTGAACTCCCCCTCTTGTATGATGTCTAAAAGGTAAATAAAATCAATATCAGTTCCTTTCATCGTCCTTAAAAACTTTCACCTATTCACTAAACACTCAAAAATTTATGATATTCCTGTTTTATAGCTAAATATATATGAAGAAAAATGCTGATGTTATTATTATTGGTGGTGGCCTTGCAGGTTTAACAGCTGCATTACATTTAACAAAAAAAGGATTAAATGTCACGTTAATTGAAAAATATAGTTATCCTCGTCATAAAGTCTGCGGGGAATATCTTTCAAAAGAAATATTACCTTATTTGAATTGGTTGAACTCAGACATTTTACAAGTATATCCAACAAATATTAACACACTTATATTTACACATCAAAATGGTAAAACTGCAAAAGCAGACTTACCGTTGGGAGGCCTTGGCATCAGTAGGTATTCGCTGGATAATTCTCTATATCTACAAGCAGTAAAAATGGGATGTACCGTTATTAAAGCTACAGTAACAAATGTAACATTTAATGAAAATGCATTCACAGTGATGACCGAAAATCAGATTTTAATAGCAGAAATCGTATTGGGAGCATTCGGGAAACGATCGAACGTGGATCAGGTACTAAAACGTAATTTTATGAATAAAACTGCCCCGTGGCTAGCCGTAAAAGGACATTATTCCGGAGAATTTCCTGATGATGTAGTAGCACTACATAACTTTAAGGGTGGTTATTGTGGTATTACAAAAGTTGAAGACAATATTATAAATATGTGCTACCTAGCTGATTTAAAATCATTTAAAAAGCACAAGAATATTACAGAATTTGAGCAAAATATTCTTTACAAGAATAAACACATCAAATACTTTTTTGAAAATAGCACATTACTTTTTGATAAACCACTTACAATAAGTCAAATATCATTTGATAAAAAACCGATCATCGAAAACCATATATTAATGATCGGTGATACTGCCGGCCTTATCCATCCCCTCTGTGGCAATGGCATGGCCATGGCTATGCACAGTGCTAAAATTTCGTCAGAGCTAATCGTCGACTATTACACAGGTAAAATCGTATCCCGAAAATTATTAGAAAAAAAATTCACACAACAATGGAAACAAAATTTCGAAAAGAGACTCTTAATCGGAAACCTATTATCGAAAGCACTTCAACATCAAACCATCACAACAGTATTGATCAGGATCGCAACGATGTTCCCCTCTCTTCTTCCTTTGATAATAAAGCAAACACACGGTAAAGCAATAACAATCAAATGAGAATAAATACCGATAATAGGACAGAAAAAACCGAATTAATGGATGATTTTTCACTCCAAGGTGAAGAATTACGAGAAGCTCTAGATAAAATTGCACGCATCAATCAATTTCTTGGAGGCAATAGTACTACACTTAATGGCGTAAAGCAATTATTAACACAGGTTGATCGATCTAAACATATCACTGTCGCAGATATAGGTTGCGGTAACGGTGATATGTTACGTATGTTAGCCGAATACGGTATTAAGAACAATATTAACTTTAAAATGATCGGTATAGATGCAAATGAATATACGATCAACTATGCTCGAAAATTATCAACAAGCTACGCTAATATTGACTATGTATGCACTGATATATTTGAAGAAAATTTCAAGACATTAAAATATGATATTGCACTTTGCACCTTAACTATTCATCATTTTACTAATGAAAAAATAATAGATTTAATCACTATCTTTAGTCATAATGCCTCTGTAGGAATAGTTATAAACGATTTACAGCGCAGCAAATTTGCTTATAGACTTTACCAAATGGTATGTTTTGTTTTTAGATTAAACAGGATGTTGCAAGAAGATGGATGTACATCGATATTGAGAGGATTTAAAAGAAATGAACTGCAAAGTTTTGCAAGAAAACTAAATTTAAAGAATTATACCATCCAATGGAAATGGGCCTTTCGTTACCAATGGATTATACCTAAAATATGAGTGTAAAGATCGTAACTGTTGCAAAACAACTACCGAAATATTCAAGCGATACAGTTGAAATACTTCCTATGCTAGATACTTGGCTTTATGGACAAGAAACACGTTTTATAAAAAAAGTAAAAAAAATATTTGAAGGTGCGGCAGTAAATACACGGTATTCAATTATGGATCCTATTGAAGTATTTACAGCAACTTCTTTTGAAGATAAAAATAACATTTACAGCCGTGAAGTTATTATCCTTGGTGAACAAGTGCTTGAGAAAGCACTTAAAAAAGCGGGATGGGATCCAAGCACCTTAGACTATATTATTACTGTAAGTTGCACCGGTATTATCATCCCTTCTTTAGATGCGTATCTTATAAATAAACTGAAACTACGACAGGATATCGTCAGATTGCCAGTTACAGAGATGGGCTGTGTAGCAGGAGTATCGGGTTTGTTATATGCCAAAAACTTCCTCAAAGGCAATCCTAACAAACGAGCCGCAGTAATAGCGATTGAAGCTCCGACTGCTACATTTCAACTGGATGATTTTTCAATGTCAAATATTGTAAGCGCGGCTATTTTTGGTGATGGGGCAGCTTGTTGTCTACTTTCTTCTTATGAAGAAGATTATGGTCCCACCATACTTGATGAACAGATGTATCACTTCTTTAATACGGAGCATATTATGGGATTTAAACTGACCAATAGTGGTTTGAAAATGATACTTGGCACTGAAGTTCCGGATACCATAGCACAACATTTTGGTGATATTATACATCCATTCTTAAAGAAAAATAATTTAGAGATCAGAGACATAGACCATATGATATTTCATCCCGGAGGAAAAAAAATCGTAATGACGGTCGAAAAACTATTTTCAGAGTGGGGTAAAAATATTGATCACACAAAAGAAATATTATTGCAATATGGCAATATGTCAAGTGCAACTGTTCTTTATGTCCTAGAGTGCGTCATGGATAAAAATCCCATACAGGGAGAATTAGGGTTGATGTTAAGTTTTGGTCCAGGATTTTCTGCCCAAGGGCTTTTATTAAAATGGTAATGTACAATGAACGTAAAAGATATTATAGCAAAATTACCCTATAGTAAACCATTTTTATTCGTCGATGAGTTGCTTCATATTGATGAAAATGGAAGTATGGGTACATATACCTTCGATGAAATCTAGATTTCTATAAGGGACATTTTAAAGAAAAACCGGTTACTCCTGGAGTGATTTTAACAGAAACTATGGCGCAGATAGGTCTTGTTTGTCTCGGCATTTACCTTCTTAATAATGAGCTAAAAAATACTTCAATTGCATTTACATCTGTCGAAATGCAGTTTTTAAAACCTGTATATCCAAATGAAAAAGTTACTGTAATTTCTCAAAAAATATATTTTAGATTCGGCAAACTCAAGTGTAACATCAGTATGAAAAACGAAGCCGAACAGATTGTTAGTCAAGGTATATTTTCAGGAATGTTAACCACTGAGCTATGAACCGAGTTGTAATAACGGGATTAGGGGTCGTTGCTCCAAATGGAGTTGGCGTACCTGCTTTTACCGATGCTATTAAAAATGGTATATCTGGAATACGCCAGGATGAACAATTACAGCAATTGCAGTTTTCTTGTCAGATAGCAGGAAAACCCCAAATTACAGATGAAATAAAGTCAGCGTATTTTACCGATCTTGAACTTAGAGGTTTTAACAGTAGCGGAATACTATATGGCGTCATTGCAGGTGTTGAAGCTTGGAAAAATGCCGGACTTCCGATAGAAAATAATAATGAGCCTGATTGGGACAGTGGAACTATATTTGGATCAGGAACATCAGGCATTGATAAATTGCGCGAAAGTATCTATAAAATTGATGATTTGCAGACGCGTAAACTTGGTAGCAGTGTTGTTGCTCAAACTATGAATAGTGGTATAAGTGCATATCTGGGCGGAAAATTAGGACTAGGAAATCAGGTAACCACGAATTCTTCTGCATGCGCAACAGGGACCGAAGCAATCATAATGGCCTATGACCGTATAAGATCAGGAAAAGCAAAACGCATATTAGCCGGCAGCACTTCAGATAGCGGCCCCTACATTTGGGCTGGATTTGATGCTTTAAGAGTTTGCAGTTCTAAATATAATGACAATCCTGAAGCAGGCTCCCGTCCTATGAGTGCAACAGCAGCAGGATTTGTACCTGCATCCGGTGCAGGAGCACTAATTATTGAGGACTTAGAAAGTGCGCTAAAACGAGGGGCAAATGTTTACGCAGAAATTCTAGGTGGTAGTGTAAACTGTGGGGGACAGCGGGGAAATGGTACGATGACTGCTCCAAATAGCAAAGCTGTTCAAAGATGCATTATTGATGCTCTCAAAAACGCAGCTATTTCAGCAAATGATATTGACGCAATCAACGGTCATCTTACAGCAACTGCTAAAGATAGTATTGAAATAGAGAACTGGACAAAGGCATTGGGCAGAAGTCATGTTGATTTTCCCTACGTCAATTCATTAAAGAGCTTGATAGGACATTGCCTCAGTGCTGCAGGAAGCATTGAAAGTGTAGCTACAGTGCTGCAACTTCATCATGGGTTTTTATTTGGAAATACAAATTGCGATGATCTACATCCAGAAATAGCAACTCATATTGATGCCTCAAAAATACCGACAAAATCTTTTAACATTAATTTAAATGTAATAGCCAAAGCTAGCTTTGGATTTGGTGATGTGAATGCTTGTGTAATATTTAAAAAATTTGAAATTTAATCTTATGAATAAAGAAATGTTGATAGGTAAGTTAAAGGAAATCATAAAACCTTATACCACGAATTTAGAAGCATACGAAAACCTAAATGAAGACACCGATTTTATTAATGATCTTAACATCAATTCTGCAAATCTGGTAGATATTGTACTCGATATTGAACAAATATTTGATGTTGTCATCGATAATACTGATATGGAACGTATGTTAAACGTGAGAACAGCCGTCGAAATTATAGAAATCAAATTAGCGCAGAAGTGATTGGTAATGATATCATAGATATACAGAAATCCCGTCAAGAAAGTAATTGGAAACGACATGGGTTTCTGGAAAAACTATTTACAGAAGAAGAACAGTGCTTTATAGCCAATAGTTCTGATCCAGAAATTATAGTATGGCTGATGTGGAGCATGAAAGAAGCTGCGTACAAAATCCTAAATAGACAGACAAAAAAAAGAGAATTCATTCCTAAGAAACTGATTTGTAAAATATTATCACAAACCTGTTTTAGTGCAACTGGTCAAGTATTTTATATCGGAAATATCTATCATACAAGAACTTTTTTAGCTGATGATTTTATCCATACTATTGCTGTTAATGACTTAGAAGATCTAGATCTCGTAGTGGAAATAGACAAAAAAGAAATGCTAAAAGATATAAATGGAATACCTTGGTTATGTATTACAAACTCAAATCAATATAAAGCAGCTTCAAATAGCAACCATGGTCGCTTTGAAAAGACAGTGACAATTAAAAGTAAATAATTCTAAATCAGGATCAGTTTAATTGCGAAAGTTGCTGAAACCATTTTTAGACAAGGAAAAACTTTAATGATAATTAAATATGCTCACTAATACATTAGTATCCCTTTTTGAAAGAGATCTTAAAAAATTAATAACTGAAATAGAACTTTATGAAAATGAATCCAATATTTGGCGGATTGAGAAAAAGATCTTGAATTCAGCGGGAAATTTAACCCTCCATTTAATTGGTAACTTAAACACTTATATAGGTAAAGAGATCGGGAAAACTAACTATGTAAGAAATAGAGATCTTGAATTTTTAGAAAAAAATGTTCCGAGAAAAGATCTAATTACGAAAATAGAAGATACAATTGAAACTATTAGACTTGCACTAAGCCAAATAGCAGATGAAGAATTAGATAGCGAATATCCCATTTTAGTGTTTTCGAAAAAGACTTCAACAGAGTTTTTTTTAATTCACCTGACAACCCATCTCGCTTATCATCTCGGACAAATAAATTATCATAGACGTTTAATCGAAAGCTAAAAAAAATTAAATAAGTTGAATTTCAATATCAAAAATCCCAAATAAAAATTAGCAATTTAATAACAGAAAGACCAAAAATAAAAATCCGGCTAACTGTTGCTGATTATTTTCCTGCAAGGTTAAGTTGGATACTTTTAGTCACAATAGGTTTGATTCTAATAACTTGTAAAAGTTTGGGAGAGGCAGATGAATATGACAACTTGATTAATATTATCAAATTAGGGTAATTTTAGAATATTAAAAAAAGCCATTCTTAAAAAGAATGGCTTTACTATTTATGTAAATAAAGGTAGATTTATTTCAATTTCCAGATCGATCCCATCATAATCCAACATTCTTAATATAATTTAAAACGAGGTCGAATTACGCTCCTTCTAAACACTGTAAATGCGCAGGTTGTTTAATAGCAAAAATGGGACCAAAGAAGCTATCTATTAAAAAATAATTATTGTTTTGCATAAAAATGTTTCAGTAAAGCTTACAAATAAAAAACGCAGTAATTTATCGTATTAGATTATCGGAGGAATAATTGTTTTTACCGGAATGTGTTTAAGTCTAAAATATATAAAAATTGACTACTATTCTTTAAAGTTAATAATCTCTTTTCTATTAACCTTGTAAGTCATACTGTTATTATTATAACTTATAAGGCCATTACAAGGGATTTCCTTTCAAATAGTTCTTAACCACATTACGAATTCATCTTCTTTAGAACCTTTTCAAAAGTATTAATATTTCTACTTGTAAATTGATCTCTAAGTGTCTTTTTACCCAAAATCTTTCCAAATGCTGAATCAAGCGTGTTTCCTTTAGGGACCTGCCAGTAGAAAATATGATTAACTATTTCTGCGCTCTCATTGGTATTTTGTGTCGCGTCCTGAAATTCAGCCATTAAAACTGTTTCTATTCCAGTATCTCCGACAAATGCATAGATATGAAAATCCGTAGTCTTTTCAAAAGGAACACTTTCCCAATATAATACCGTATCACGCTCCGACTTTATAAATAAAACAGCGTCGTAAGAAAAATAAGCTGACATGGACTTTTCCAAAATTAACTTTAATTCGATCTCGTTTTTATCTGATGAAAAAACAATATTACCAGATGCGATTATGGACCTAACATCCTGCATTCCTGCATCCCTAAAAACCTGACATACATCAGTCATCTTCATGTTGGTTCCTTTGACATTTACACCCCTCAGAAAAGCACAGTACTTCATAATTCTTAAAAAATTAGATTAAAATTAAGTCAAAATACATACGATATATCATTATACGTTTATTTACAAATAGGACTCATTCATCAACTTGCAATTTCTTCAATATTAATTTCTCAGTTGGTAAATCATCTTCAATCCCAATAAAATAACTTTCAAATCCAAATTTTTCAAGTAATTTTTTAGAAGCCATATTTTCTGGATCAATAATTCCAATAACCGCTAAATCAGGATATAAATTATGCGCTACATCTAGTAATTTTCGACAGATTAAAGATCCTATTCCATTTCTCCAAAAATTCTTTTTTATAATATAACCTATTTCAAGAATGCTCTCATCGTGCTTATATCGCTCCAACTTGCAATCTCCAACAAATTCATTTTCATCAGTAAGAACCTTAAAATATCCTAATTCACGTTCCTTACTATTGATTTCAAGAATACGATCGAACTTTGCTCTAGCCTGATTTTCATTCAATCCATTTCCAGAAATATATTTCATTAAATCATCTTCACAAACAAGTGTTTTGAAGGAGTTAAAATCTTCCGGTCCATACTTCTGTAAGTTTATTTTCATTATCTTCTATAATAAAGTGATTTATAAAACAATATTACGTCTAAAAGCACAACCCAGCTCGATAATAGTCTCCGTTTTGGCAATACCTGCAATACTGTCTATTTTCTCATACAATAATTGTCTCATATGCTCATGATCTTTAGCGATGATCTTTAAATATAGCGTATAGTTTCCAGTAATATAGTAACATTCTGTTACCTCAGGAATTTTATGAAGCTCCTCAATTATTCTTTTTGAATCATGATCTTTTTCAAGAGATATTCCAGTAAAAGCTCCCCAATCGTAACCCAATTTTTTTCGTCCAAAACAGGCTTAATTCCCGTAAGAATACCTTGATCCATAAGGCGTGTAATACGCTGATGGACCATTGTATTGGAAACTCCTAGCTCTGTAGCTATAGCAGAATACGCCATGCGTCCGTCTGCTTCGAGCTGTTTCAAAATCTGTATATCAAAATCATCCAAATGATTCATGGTTATTTTTAATTATTAAGTTTAGAGTTAAATTAAATTTAATAAGCTACTAATTGAGTGAATTTAAATCCAAATTGGGCTATTAAAATTAAATATCGTACATTTATTTCATAATTCCAATTACAAATAATATGGCAGACTTAACAAATTTAGCAAAAAGCAATGCATTCATTGCAAAGGAAAATAAATATGGTGCCCACAATTATCATCCCTTACCTGTGGTTTTAGCAAAAGGAAAAGGAGTATATGTCTGGGATGTTGAAGAAAACCGATACTTTGATTTTCTTTCGGCATACTCAGCGGTAAACCAGGGACATTGTCATCCAAGGATTATTAAAGCCTTAACCCAACAAGCTGAAAAGCTTACCTTAACTTCAAGAGCATTTTATAGTGATAAATTAGGTGATTTTGAAGAGTATCTTTGTAATCTGTTTGGTTATGATAAAGCTTTAATTATGAATTCCGGTGTTGAAGCCGTAGAAACAGCCATGAAGTTATGCCGTAAATGGGCTTACTTAGTTAAAGGGCTTCCTGCAAATCAAGCCAAAATAGTCTTCGCAAGTGGTAACTTCCATGGTAGAACAATATCCGTAATTTCTGCTTCAAATGATGATTCGGCAAGAAAAGATTTTGGACCTTTCTTAGATGGGGTTACACAAGTGCCTTATAACGACGTTCAAGCATTTGAAGAATTAATAAAAATGATACGAACATTGCTGGATTTATTGTTGAACCCATTCAGGGCGAAGCTGGAATTATCGTTCCAAGTGATGATTATCTATCTCGTATAAAAGCACTTTGCAAAGACTACAATGTATTATTTATAGTCGATGAAATTCAAACTGGTATTGCAAGAACAGGAAATATGCTAGCCTCTTTTGATATTAGAGATACCAATTCAAATACAAAGCCTGATGTTTTAATTTTAGGAAAAGCACTTTCTGGAGGTGTACTTCCGGTTTCTGCTGTTCTAGCAGACGATTCTATTATGCTGACTATAAAAGCTGGAGAACATGGTTCAACATATGGAGGTAATCCCCTAGCCTGTGCAGTATCTATGGAAGCTCTTCAAGTGATCATAGATGAGGATTTAGCATTAAATGCTAAAAAATGGGTAAAATATTCAGAGAAGGCCTTCAAGAATGATGATAAGATGTCCCATAATTAAAGAAGTCAGAGGAAAAGGATTATTAAATGCAATTGTAATAGATAGCAAAGAAGAAGATAATACTGCTTGGGAAATTTGTCTAAAATTTAAGGAAAATGGATTATTAGCCAAACCTACTCATGGTAATAAAATTAGATTAGCTCCCCCATTAGTAATAACAGAAGATCAAATTACGGAAAGTCTATCAATTATAGAAAAATCACTTCATCAATTTGCACAAAAAATATGAATAGATCGATTAAATTAATTAAAAATAGATCGGATATTGGAGCAGGTACGCGGTTCCGACCTAGGGATTGACGCTATCGAAATTGCTGCAATTAATAAAGGAAGTCAATACTTCAATAACTATAATTTTATAGATATACAAACGCGCAATAACACAGTTTATGATCCGCTTGTTAATCCATTTGGTAAGAGAATAAAGCAGGTCTTACAGCAGTGCAAATTATTGGCAATAGCTGTTGAAGATAGCTTACTAGAAGAACAGTTTCCCCTGGTTTTTCAGGAGACCATTCATCTGCAATTGGTACCATTAGTGGTATAAAGTCGGCATATCCAGAAAAAACATTAGGAGTAATATGGATAGATGCCCATGCTGATTTACATTCACCCTATACCACACCTTCTGGTAATTTACATGGAATGCCTTTAGCGGCGGTATTAGGGACGGACAATTTAGAAAATCAAATTAATAATGTTGATGCAGAAACCAAACAATATTGGAATAAATTAAAAACAATAGGAACTTCCCAAGCTAAAATAATAGCAGAACACCTGATCTACTTTGGTGTTCGCGATACCGAATTACCAGAAGAAAATCTAATTGCGGAACTGAATATAAAAAAATACCAAGTAGAGCAATTACGTGATATGGGAATAAAATCCTGTGTTCAGAGCGCCCTTCAGCAATTGGAAGGATGTGACCATATTTATGTTTCATTTGACGTTGACAGTATGGACAGCGAGCTAATTTCTAACGGTACTGGTACACCAGTACCCAAAGGATTTAATCAAACAGAAATAACATCATTGCTTCAAGAAATTATTGCATCTAATAAAGTGGTTTGCTTAGAATTTGTAGAGGTAAATCCCCTTTTAGACAGTCAAGGGAATAGAATGGCAGAGGTTGCGTTCGAAATTTTAGACCAAGTGACAGCATCTATTGAAACTTTAAAATCAGTATCATAATTTCGATATGATTTCTTGGAATTGAACAATTGAAAATAAGAATTATTAGTTTCTAATTTCAATTGTTCAATTATTGTTATGCAGAGAATTCGCAACCATTTAACCCAATATACAATGATTCAGCATGTAACATTCTAATTAAAAATTTGTAACATTGTTACTATAAGTATTTAAGAACAAAATAAAATGGTAAGATAAATTTAAACTGATCTACTATTTGTCATATACCTTAAATATATTGGTTAAAAAAATGTTATGATCGGCAAATTTTTCAGAAAATTCTATTTAGACATAGTCATCTGGACCATTTTATTGTTACTTCCCTTTATCACCTATCTCTATCAACCAGATAAGATTTCGGAGTTTAAGCCCTACTCTGCTCTATCTCATCTAGCCAATATTATATTTTTGGCAACAAATTTTTATTTACACTGCTATTATGTCGCACCAAAATACTTCTTTACACGCAGAAGTTTCTGGTGCTTTTAATTGCATGTGCTTTCTTATCCTATGTCGCGCTAAACTATGCTATTGTATACTTTAATCCTAATGGAGAATTGGCACATTTCACAAAAGAAAATATACTTTTCGTGCGACTAGTGATCGGTCCTGGAATTATATATTCACTTTGTTTAATTACGTCATCCATGATTTTTCTATATGGAGAACAGGCCAGGCAAAAAGAATTAAATAAGCAGATTGCTTTGGAGAAAACAAAAGCAGAATTAACAATTCTAAAACTTCAGATCAGTCCACATTTCCTATTCAACACCCTTAACAATATCCGCTGGTTGATCCGTAAACAATCACCAGATTCTGAAGACACGATCGTCAAATTATCCGAAATATTGCGGTACATTCTCTATGAAGTTGATGGTGCAAAAGTAGAGCTCTTTAAGGAAATCGAGCATATGCAGAATTTTATTGCCTTACAAACACTCCGTCTTCCGATAGCTGGAAATGTGGATCTCGAAATTGAATCTAATCTAAAAAATAGATTGATACCACCTTTACTATTTATTCATTTTGTAGAGAATGCATTCAAATATGGTGTAGACAGTAAAAACAGTCCAAAAATCAAGTTTCAATTCGCACAGATTCCAGGCGGTATAATTTTTAAGTCCAGCAATAAAATACTACAGCATACAGAACTTCGAACAAGTGAAGGAATCGGATTAACCAATGTTCAGCGTCGCTTGCAACTGTTATATCCAAATCGTCATGATCTTTCCATTACAAAAACGGATGACGGTTATTTCCAGGTACTACTCAAATTGATGACCGATGAAAATTAAATGCTTACTTATAGATGACGAACCATTTGCTTTAAACATCTTAGAAGACGATTTATTAAGCTTTGACAAGGTTGAAATACTGCACAAGTTTAACTCGCCAATCGATGTCGTCGATTACTTGAGAGATCATGAAGTCGATCTGATTTTCTTGGATATACAAATGCCGGAAAAATTAGGAACACAATTTATCCGCGAACTTACTAATCCACCTTTATTTATATTCACTACGGCATATCATCAATATGCTGTGGAGGGTTTTGAATTGAATGCAGTGGATTATCTATTGAAACCAATTGCAAAAGAAAGATTGACTAGCGCTATTCGAAAGGTTGAAGACATTATGCTTTTACGAGCAAATCAAAATAATATAGTAGATCACATCGTCGTCAATGTTGAGTATAAAAAGATTAAAATATTTATCAATGAAATAAGTTACATAGAAGGATTAAAAGATTATGTTAAAATCTATATGGTAAATCGGAATGCTCCACTTCTTACTCGTAGTAACCTAAGAGGTATGGAAAAAATTCTGCCAGTAAAAGATTTTTTAAGAATCCATAATTCATATATAGTAAACAAAAATAGAATTCAGCACGTCGCTCTAACGAAATTAACACTTCCTGAGATTGCACTGCCAGTAGGCAAAAAATATGTTGGAAATATCGAAATTTTCTAAATTAAATTCTCTTGTCGATACTAATATTTGTTTCAATAACTTCATTCGTCTACACATTTACGCTGTCTGTCTACAGATCATTGTGTAGATTAAAAATCCTTCTCAAATTTGTCGTATATCAGACCTCTATTAAAAAGGGATAAACAAATCGATAAAAAAAGAATAATGAAAAGATATATATCAACGCTTATTGTAGCAACTGCAATATCAACTGTGCATGCTCAAAATACCGCTGAAAATTCACCTACAAACGTAAATAAGTCTGAAGGTACAATCTTTGGTCAAATTATAGACAGTCAAGGAAAACCTATTTCAAAGGCTTCGATTAATCTCTTTCAGGTTATCAAAGATCAAAAAACAATCAGGAAAGAGAAATATTAATAAGAAGTACAAGTTCGCTGGAAAATGGAAATTTTAACTTTTCAGCTATTTCTAATACCAATAATTGGAAATTAAAAATCAGCTCAATAGGTTACGTAACGCTCGAGCTAAATGTTGATCATAGTGATGATAAAAAAGTCTTAAACAAAAATATAGGAACTATTGCACTTAAAAATGACAATCAACAACTTGCAGAAGTAACTGTCACAGGTCGAAAGGCTTTATTGGAAATGGATATTGATAAAAAAGTATTCAATGTGGACAAAAACATCGTAGCAACTGGCGGTACTGCTATCGATGTACTTCGTAATATGCCATCTGTACAAGTAGATATCGATGGAAATGTCAAGCTCAGAAATGCTGCACCAACCATTTTTGTAGATGGAAAGCCTACAACACTTTCACCAGATCAGATCCCCGCAGATGTCATCGAAAAATAGAGATCATCACAAACCCTTCTGCAAAGTACGATGCCTCAGGAAGCATGGCTGGAATTTTAAATATAATCCTTAAAAAAATAAGAAAACAGGATATAATGGTATGGTTACCTAGGTGGGGATCGATTTGGCGGAACTAATTTTATGGGAAGCCTCAATGCACGTCAAAACAAATTAAACCTGTCATTTACAGGAATGAATATGCGAATGCGTACGAATACTGAAGGAGATAGTCATAGAACGAGTAATATAAATAACATAAATTCAACTGTAGATCAAGATATTGAAGGAAAAACAAAAGGTATGATCACTTTTGGAAGACTTGGTTTAGATTATGATTTCAGTCCACGAACTTCATTATCAATTGCCGGAGTTTTGGTTGAAGGGAAATTTCGTCCAAATGAAGAAACCCTAATATCAACACAATCTGAAGGAAAAACCTCATTAAGCAATCGAATTTCGGAATCCGAACGAAGCTTTAAACCAAGAGGTTTACAGGCCGGAATAGTGCAGAAATTTAAAACAGAAGGTGAGGAATTAACTGTTGACTTTAATTATTTCGGAGGTAATAATAATTCAAACGGTCTTTACACCACAAATTATCTCAATGATATAAACCAGATAACAGGCACAAAAAAACAACAGAACATCGGTTCTGGAAATAATAAATTTATTACTATCCAAACGGACTATGTTAAGCCTTTCAAAAATGGAATGAAATTGGAGACCGGTCTTCGTGCCCAAATTAATAAATTAAAAAATCTCAACGATAATTCAATACAAGATATTGGTGAAGAAGACTTTAAAAATATTTCTTCAGCATCCGCTAATTACGATAGTAAAAATAGCGTTTATGCCGCTTACGTTTCACTCGGAGGAAATTTTAAAGATTGGGTATCCTATAAAGTAGGTCTACGTGCTGAAAACTCAACTTATAATGGAGAACTTTTAAATACTAATGAAAAATTTAAGAACAATTATCCATTAAGCCTATTTCCATCTGTGTTTTTAAGTAAAAAACTGACCGAAAAAGATCAAATCCAGATGAGTGTCACGCGTCGCGTGAATCGTCCTAATTTTTTTCAAACGATACCTGTTATCGATTATACAGACAGTTTAAATATTACGAAAGGTAATGCCGATCTTGTTCCTGAATTCACGACTTCTGGCGAGATTTCGTATAGTAGAACACATGGAAAAGGCACTTTTTTAGCTTCAGTTTATTATAAATCTACCAATAATTTGATTACCAGATTTTTGACTCAGGAATTAAATCCGGTAACAGGCAAGATGGATTTTATAAATACCTATATTAATGCCAATTCTAGTAAAAACTATGGTGCAGAATTTACATATACCAATAATCTTAAAAAATGGTGGGATTTAACCGCAGACCTTAATTTCTATAATTCAAAAATAGAAGTTGACGACAGTACCCCGTCTGAAGCAATGTGGACAGTATTTGGAAAATTGAACAACACCTTTAATGTTAAAAACAATTGGAATCTTCAAGTCGCATTTGAATATCAAGGCAAAACAAATATGCCTGTCACACAAGGTCAGTCATTTGGTCCTCCAATGAATCAAGCACAAAGCTCATCCCAAGGATACATCAAACCTTTTTATGGTGTCGATCTAGCTCTCAAAAAGAGTTTCTTAAAAAATCAAGCTGCCTCAGTAACTTTAGCTGTGAATGATATTTTCAGAAGCCGAGGTAATACAATTGTATCTTCAGGAGAAGGGTTTACACAATCTTATTATCGACTTTCAAATCCTCAACTAATCAAATTGAACTTATCTTATCGCTTTGGAAAAATGGATATGAATATGTCTAAGAAAAACAAAAATCAAAATTCGATGGAAGGAATGCAGATGCAGTAATCTACCCGTACAATAACAAATAGAGGGGTGTATATAGATCTTAATCTATATACACCCCTTTACTTTATTTTAATCTAATTGATTTAACTTACAAAAATGAAGAAGTTGATTAAGATACTAACATTAAAATAGGGACCTTGGCATTAACTGCCAATTTTTTGAGGCACTTTTTTGAAAAAACGAATCGATAAATCCAAGTTTACGGGGTACAGTGATCAATATATGAATATTATGTTCTTGAACATATACATTTAGTTTCTCAACAAAATCTTCACCTTCCAAATAAGAGTAAGTCGGTTCAAGACTATCTAAACTTGCATGCAAAAAAGATTGTTCCTCAATTAAATCAGCTGCCTTATGCTTCCCTTGAACACTTACATTTACAACATACCATCTTAAAGATAACAATTCTTGTAAATGAAATATTGTTTTCACGGGCAATCGTTCATCTAAATGCATTAGATCCACTGCAAGGATCACATTTTTAAAGATATGTACTTTATCCATATCTGGCACCAATAAAAGGTTATACAGATGTCCCTGTATCAGCTCATTGGTAATAGTACCAATACTATTTTTACCATTATCATCATTTCCTCTCATGCCAGCAATAACTAGGTCAACATGCCCCTCTTCGGAAATTCGCTCCATGCCATCTAAAACAGTAAAACTATCATGTCTTGTATGGACGTTTGTAGCTGGTGAAACATTTAATAATTCCTGTTTCAAAAGAAGCATTTTTGAGTCTACTGCCACAATATCTGTTTCATCTACAAGAATTGGTGGCGGTATAAACTCGCCGACATAGTAAAATCCTCCATTTAGATACCCTAAGGAGTGGTATATGATGACTTTTTTATAGCTGTTTGCTTAGCAAGGGTCAAGAGTTGATCGAAAGCATGTCTAGCAGGAACAGAAAAATCGGTTAAAAAAACAATTGTTTCCATGATCGTGATTTCTTGTAATGTATACTCGATTACTAAACAACCGAATCTTATTTTTAGTTTAAAAATTAAGAAAATAATACACATTAATCTAAATGCATAAATAAATATTCCGAATAAACTAGAAATGTCCTATGACCGATTACGCAAGTTGTTTCATATTTATAATTAGTTTTTCGAACCGAAATTTGCTAATTTTAATTTTTTCGGTTTTCAATTATTGGTCTGTTCCCATAGTTTATAGTAAAATACGTTGAAAACCTGGCAATTGTCTTTAATAATTATATAAAACTTATGTACATATATAATATCCACTGGATCCTTAAATTTATTTTTAATTTAGCTATAATCATCCTGATCAGTAGATTCTTCTATGCTCCTTTTGATGATAAGTTAGCTGATACAAACCTTGTTTACATATTACCATGTATTGGATTAATCAGTAGCTATTTATATCTCTCAGCTTGGTTTGGTTGGAAAAAGAGCTTTTACATCATACTTTATTTAGTAGCATACCTGATCTTCATGGGATATTTTTTGCTAAATCATCTATTGCCAAAATGGGTTGATAATACAATAATAATCTTAACTGTATCTGTAATCGGTTATTTTTGCTATCGCATTATTAATCGTATTATTAAAACAATGATTTATCGCTGTAAAGGAATTAAGAGCCGTATTAATACATACGTAATTAGAAATAAAAGAAATAAGTGATCTTTCAGGAAGCTGGAGAATGACGTTAAAAACATAAGAACTTATACATAGATATGAAATCTAATATCGATAAACTGAAGTTTCCAATTGGTAAATTTATTGCGCCAAATACAATAGATAATGGAACGATAACAAAATGGATTGGAATTATACAATCTTTCCCAGATCTTCTAAAAAAAGAAGTTCAAGAATTATCGGAAGAAGCATTACAAAAAACCTATAGACCTAATGGTTGGTCAATAAGACAAATAATACATCATTGTGCTGACAGCCACATGAATAGTTTAATCAGATTTAAACTAGCTTTGACAGAAGATATACCCGTTATAAAACCATATGCTGAAGATCTTTGGGCAGAACTTATTGACTCAAAAGAACTTGCTATTAATTCTTCTATAAATATGCTAGAAGCTCTACATTACCGCTGGGTAGTTTTACTACAAAATATGACACCTTCGGATATGGCCAGACAATTTAGACATCCTGATTCGAACGAACTCATTAATATTAAAACAAATATTGGACTGTACGCTTGGCATTGTGAGCATCATCTTGCACATATTAAAATCGCAAAAATGAATAAGGAATAGTCAATTTAAAATATTATGAAGGTAAAAAGTTTTTTATAAAAATAAGCTAGCATTTTTTTGTAAAATTGCATTAAATTAAAAAGGTAAATTGAGATATTTTTTCCATATCGCCTATCAGGGTCAGAATTATAATGGTTGGCAAAGACAACCTGATGTAGAAAGCGTACAAGAAGTTTTGGAAAATACACTCCATAAAGTATTAAAAGTACCAACCACCATATTTGGTTGTGGCCGTACAGATGCTCAAGTCCACGCTAGTCAGTACTTTTTTCATGCGGATATTGAGAAAGAATATGATTTCGACTTATTATTTCGACTCAATAAGCTCTTCCTGATAACATCGCCATTTACGATATAATAAAAATGGAAGGTAAGCCGCATGCTCGTTTTGATGCAGTGCATAGAGAATATGATTACTTTATTCACACGTACAAAGATCCTTTCTTAAGCAATCAAAGCTCATTATACTTATATCCCAAATTAAATTTAGACAAAATGAGTGAAGCTGCAAAATTGCTCTTAAAATATAAGGATTTTCGTCCCTTTTGCACACATCCTGATAAAAATGAACATACAATCTGCCACGTAACAGCTGCAGGAATATTTGTCAATACAAAAGGTGATAGAATTCGGTTTAATATTTCCAGTAATAGATTTTTAGGTAAGATGATCAGAATTCTAACCGGTAAACTTTTAAAAATAGGTAATGGGGAACTAAGTATTGATGAATTTGAAAATCATTTAATTACATTAGAACTTCCCAAAATATTGAGACCGGCCCATCCAATAGGTTTGTATCTATCCAAAGTTAACTATCCATACCTAAATCTTCCACCACGCACTGATTTTTTAACACCTTCCCAAAGTTCCGACTGGATTTCTATTTAGATACCCAATATTAAAAAAAATAAAGTATGCAATCCTATCTAGATACTTTTCATAACAAATAATGTTAACTTTCTGATATTAGTGTTATTACTTTATCAATCGGTCGACCGATAACGGCCTTACCATCTTTTAAAACAATAGGACGCTCAATTAGAATAGGATACTCCAACATAACGGAGATCCATTCTTGATCCGAAAGAACAAGATTTTTAAACTTTTCTTGAAAAATTGATTCATTACGTCGTATCAGCTCAAGAGGTTTTAATTGAAGTAAAGTGACCAGCTCAAGCAATTCATCTTTACTAGGAACATCTTGAAGATACTCCCGTATTGATAAATCTACATCTTTCGATTTCAATAAATCTAATACAGCACAGCTTTTACTACACAATTTGTTATGATATATCTTTATCATGATCCAAAATCTAGAGTATTATATCTTTTTTAATCACTTGAACTTCAGCACTAATTCGTACTTCATCACTAACCACAATATTACCAGCTTCTGTAACAGCATCCCATGTTAAACCAAATTCCTTACGACTAAGTTGCCCGCTTAAAGAAAAGCCTGCTTTTGTTTGGCCATAACTATCGACCACAATCCCGCCAAACAAAACTTTAATGTAATAGCTTTGGTAATATTTCCTATTGTCAAATTTCCGGTTAGTTGCGCTTCATCCCCGATTCCTACATATTTAACACCAGTAAATTCTAAATAACGGTAGGCTTCAGCATTAAAAAAATCAGCTGACTTCAAATGTTCGTCTCTTTGTGTATCATTGGTATTGATAGAATTTATCTCCGCTTTAAATGCTATATTCTTAGCGGTATTAAAATCATTAGAAGTAGTTTCAAGATCAAGTGTGAACTTCCCAAAATAACCTGTTATCGTTGTAATCATTAAGTGTTTCACTTTAAAAGCGACTTCACTATGACTTGGGTCTATTGACCATTTGTATGTTGCCATAAACTGTTATTTTAATTAATTAGGTAGATATCTAATAATTGCAAAAATAAGGATTACTAAAAATCTAAAAATTGATTTAGATCATTTGTTTGATACGTTTAGTATGCTACTTTAGGCTAAATTAATTCCTATTCTCAACGCTTGCAATCCTTTAACACCCTGTAATTCTTCCAATTCCAATTCTTCTAGATCATCTAATAAAGATCCGCTCTTTTGTAGATATTGAATATATCCTAAATATTCCTTTTCCTCGCGCTTTGTAAAATAGACAATAGCAATTTTACCCGGCTGAGTAAGGCGTTCGTTCGAACCTTTAATAGTCACTTTATCGATTCTCTTTTTTATAATCTGATAGCGAATATTATAAGCTCCCTCTACATCAAATCGGTGTTCATCTGTTCTAAAATTAATATCGATCAACGTAGCATTAACAAAAATAAGCTGCGTTGTTAGTAAACGTTTCTCCATTTGATCCAACAGACTATGTGTAATTTTTGCAATCGCCGCCATTGACGTCAATTGCCAAAGTCGGATATTTTTTAAGTATATCTCATTGAACTTTTTGTCTGGAGCGATAGATTGGCCTATGTAAATATCATATTCAATACCATCTGATCTAAATTTTTCAAAATAACAAGGGTAAGAATTTTGCAATTCCTTTTCAAATAACTCCAGATAACCACTTATTCCACTATTAATTAAACGTATCGATTTTTCTAAAACATTACGATTTTTATAAACAACCCCATTTAAAGGATGGATAGCATTTTCATATGCGGCAATAATCGGATGAGATTCTTTTAAATTCTCCTTAAAATAAGTGAGAACTTCAGCCACATTTTGATTAAAAAAGTCATTAAGCTGAATCTGCATACTATCCATTAATTCTTCATTAATTTCCTGTAACCATCTTCGGCAGTTGAAAATCATTTCATCAAGAATAACAATACTATTTAAGTGTTTCAATTGAATTAAGACATTCTCCAATAATTCTAATTGAACAATCATGTCCTGAAAAGCCGCCTTATTTCTTTCAATAGTTGAATTTCGAATATCGATGGCACCGTACAACGGATATATTTGTTCAAATTTAATATCACCAACAATAGGTTTAGGTTTATCTTGTTCTATTCTTTGTAAATATTCCCAAGCCTCTTGATTAAACTTCCACTGTACTGCTGATTGAAGAGATGTAAATTTTTCCTTTATAACCTCGTTTATTTTTGTCTGAAACTCAACAATTTCATCTTTTAGCAACTGTGCTAGTAAGGTACTTGCACTAAATATTCGAGCCAAAATCTGTTCATCAAGAACTGCATCTGTTTTTGTAAAGACTTCGATAACACCTACGATCTCTTTATTATGGGCTATGGGAATCAATGCATAGTTGACGATGCCCAGATCTTTCAGTCGTTCCCAAAGGAACGACATAGTTTTATCTTCAATAGGAAAATCTTTACTAAAAACAAGAATTTGGGGTTGCTTAATAAATTCATCCAGCAACTCTTGAATACGTTGCTCATTTCCTTTATTAATTTTTAATAAATCCAATAAAGCTGACGTTTTCTTTTCTTTAAAATCAAATACGACTTTGTTATTCAACTTAAAAAAAGGTAAAAGAGAAAATTCAATAGCAGGATTTCCTGCTAATGTTCTTAAAGCCATAATCACGTGTCCATAAGAATCTGCTTCATCAATTCCCCTTATAATGATATTTTTTATATTTTCAAGCGCCTGTTGCTCAGTAATATCAGTAACTGTTAAAATAGAAAAACCATCCATTTTGATTTTATTCAATGGAATCAAAGTTTTTATTATCTCAAAATTTAATGTTTTTGAAAACTCATCAATTACTTTTATCCGATCAAAAACAGGTAAATTTCCGATTACTTTTACATCTACAAAAGTATGATCGATATTGATCCGGTAATACTTTGTAGTCCAGTCAATGCATCGATAAAGGAATGAATTATCTCAAAATGCTTTGCAGATTTTATCCCATATAACCTTTCTAATATAAATGAATACAACATCTGGATTTTCTCAGAAAACCCAACAGAATCATGTGCTAAAGCAAGTTGATTATCACATCTATACTGTTCAAGTAAAGCATAGAATTTATCTGTTCCAAAACATATTTTTTGTCCTAAAGGAAAGCCCAATGCCCAATAAGTGTCCTCATCATCTTGTAATACTGGATTTAAAGATGCATGAATTAATCTAAATTCGTTTTCAAATTGGTGAATATTGTGCTTATCCAAAGGACCATATTTTGCAAATGCTTGATTAAAATCCTTTAATACACTAGCTAAAAAGTTCTTTTTAATTGATATTTCATTTTCACCTTTTCTTTTCAGATAATTCAAAAATGGGTCAAAAGAAAGGTGGGTTTCAATTTCAGGAAATTGATCTTCCTCCTCATTTATTATAGTAAATAATGCTGATTGCATATTAAAAAAATTAAATTACTAACACGACCCATCACATTTAAGATGGGAATGTTATGCAGAGTAGATTCAGTTCGTTATTTATTTGTGATTTCTGTTTTATAAGGTATCCGGTATGCATAATCTGCCTTAATACCCTTATTATCGTAAGTATAATAAGTAATCTGAGTACTTCTATCCAATAATAGATCCACAGTAACAAAACCCTGCATTGAATTTTTATAAAGTAAGTTACTATTACTTTTTATAGATGAGCTTTTTGCTCCAGAACCGCTAACAATTTGATATTGATCTCTTTTTTTTATAAACTGTAAGCCGTGATCGTGACCAGATATGTAAACATAATTCGGAACTCCCTCAAATACCGCATTTACTTGTAGTTTTAAACGTTTGTAATCCGAATGATTCATATCTTCAGGATTTGAAAACACTGTTGATCTCATTAATGGATACAATGATCCAATTACAGGTAATGGAAGGTAAAAATTTTTATTCAATATTGTAAGTGGAAAAATATGGTCCTTCCACGAATAGTAACCCGCATGAACACCGTATGAATAGAAAGGATGATGTGAAGCAACCAAAATTGTTTTATTCTTATTCTTATGAACCAATTCCTTCAGTTTTTCTATAACTTTAACTTCAGAATCACAGCCACATCTAATATTAGTATCGATCTTTTCATGAGGAAAAAGCCACCATTCACTATCATAGGCAATAATAACCAGATGATCTGAAATAGGAATTTCTACCGGATCAGGACAGCCATTTTTAGGAACTAATTGCAAAAGTGAATCTTGTTGTGCATCCAGAAAATTTCCTTGAGCTCTGATCTTTGCTAGTCCCTGTTTCCCCATCTTATCCCAATCATGATTGCCGGGTATAAAATATACCGGTGCATCAGCGGCTCGCATAGGTTCATACTGTGACCTTAAGATCGATGCTGTTTCCAATTCTTCCTTACTACCGGGTAGCCCCATACCACTGGGGTAGATATTATCCCCCAAAAACATAACAGTTGTCTTCCCTTTTAAAACCAGTGCGGCGGCAAGTGGAATAATCGTTTCCTGTTTAAAATTAATCTCACCGGCATCACCAATAAAAATAACTCGGTTTACTACACTATCTTGTGCAAATACCCCAGTCATTAAAAATGAAAGAAGTGTAACACATAAAAATTTCAACATCTTTTAATTCAATTTAAATTTTAATAATGTTGCTTTATTTGCTTTATCTCCACCCTCATTACCAATATATAAACTGCCCGAATCATCAAATGCAATAGCTTCAGGCTGATTAAAAAGTGACGGATCTAATGGAAATGCGCCAACCACCTCCCATTTTTCATTTGCAACAACTAACATTTTATTAATCGAGGACAAAATATACCACTCGTTTGTCCGCTTGTTTTTAGTCAAAGCTGATGGCCGAAACTGTTTTCCTTTTAAACTACTAATTAAGTCAATTTGTTTCTCATCAATTTTAAATTCCCCTTTTTTGAAAAAATCACCCTCTTTAGAAAGTCCCAATACATAACCAGTAACTTTGCTAGACGATTTATCAACAGCACATTTCTTACATATAATATACAATAAACTGTCTGATTGAGAGGCCGCTAGTGATTCATATTCAGCTTTAGGAATCAGGTCTTTTCCTACTTTAACATTTGTAGCTTCCCTTTGAAGTATATCACTGTAAGGAAACGAATAGACTGTACCTTTACTTTCTAGCACTACAATATATCCATTACTGATGGCAATTCCCTCGTAGTCACCTTTCTTTGCAAACTTGATCTGCTGGTACTGGTGTTCACCTGGCGCAAAATAATACACCAGACCATTTTCATCCTCGTTTGCAAAGATATGTTTGGAGCTTTCTGCAGGAATGCTATTCCAGATAGTTCATGAAGAGCATCTGGTAAAAATAATTTTTCTCCTTTATTGAAATCATAGCCCTTTGGACTCCTATAAACTTGAGTAGTTTGTGCACATGCTGTCAAGAAAAATAGACTAGCAATAGGCATACATATCAATAATAATTTTCTACCATTCATTTCCTTACTCATTTAGTTGTTTACAATAATCATAAATACACTCTTGGGCGCGAATACCTTTATCAACAGATCTTTCGATGGAATCCATATGTTCATCCAGAACTTCAGCAGACGTATCGTCTTCCAATTGTATAGCAATAATTGTTTGAATCTCCTTTTTAATCGTCTATTAACAATCGGAAAACAAACTTCTATCCTATTGTATATATTACGGTGCATCCAGTCTGCCGATCCTAAATACACCTGTTCTTGACCATTATTGTTAAATATAAAAACTCTACTATGTTCTAAGTATCTATCTACAATACGTCTAACGCTAATATTTTCACTTAGACCGGCAACACCCGGTATTAGACGACAGATACTCCTGACTATTAATTGAATTACCACTCCAGCTTGACTTGCCTCATACAACTTTTGGATCATGCCCTTTTCTTCTAAATTATTGACCTTAATAATAATCCATGCTGGCAATCCCATCTTTGCAGATGCAATTTCCTGATCGATGAGCTGCATAAAACCTGCTGCCAAATTATATTGTGACACCAGTAAATACTTGAAATGGGTACTATAATAGGAAGTTTGATCTCGTCTTTTTTTTAACACATTAAACACCTCCATTACTTCTTGTAAGATTTCTTGCTGAGCAGTCAATAAAACATGATCAGCATACCTATGGGCTGTTTTTTCATTCAGATTGCCCGTAGAAAGTAAACCAAAATACTGGACGGCATTACCTTGTTTTGTTTTTACTAAAGCAATTTTAGCATGCACTTTTAAATTTGGAATACTATATAGTACATTTACACCTGCTGCTTTTAATTTCTTTGCCCAATAAATATTATTTTCCTCATCAAATCTCGCTTTTAATTCCACGAAAACAGTTACTTTTTTTCCATTTTTGACTGCATTTAATACTGCATGTAGAATTTTAGAATCACTAGCTACCCGATACATGGATATATATATTTCTTCCACATCTCGACGAACCGCTGCCTCATTAAAAAATCTAAGCACCACATCATAAGACTCGTAGGGAGTATTAACGAGGATGTCTTCAACACTAATTTCATCTAACAAAGATAAAAATGAAGATTTAAACCGATAAGGTATTGGAGGTTGAGGTCTATATTTCCACTCTTTTTTATCAATCGGAAAAGAAAAAAAATCTTTTAGATTATGATAGTTACCTCCTTTTATACAACTAGATTTGCGAAGTTTAAACAACTTAATCAATGCACTTAAAAGATCATCTGGAAGGTCTGGCTGATAGAGTAAACGTGTTGCTAGCCCAAAATCTCTTTTTCTGATCTGCTTTTCAATTTTCAGAAGCAACGAGCCTTCAAATTCATTATTTAACTCCAACTCTGCATCACGAGTCACCTTAAATGAATACATACCTGTAATGAAGTGATCTTTGAAAATATCTGGAAAGTTTTGCCTAATAATATCGTCAATAAAAACAATATAATTTTTATCTTCAGTGGCAACATAATAGAATCTGGGAACTTGATCCGACGGAATAGAAATCATTCCCAACTTATCAAGTTCCCCTTCTTTGAAAGTAAAAACAAAATAAAGTTGATTGTTTTTTGGAAAAAAAGTGACATCTTCGATAATAGATATTTCTAAGTATGATGCAATCTGTTCATAAAAATAATCTTTAGTTTGGTTAACAATAGTATCGGGGATTGTTTCATTATAGATGAAATGAATGTTAGCTGATTTTAAAGCAGGAATGATTTCACTTACCAAGATACTTCCAAAAAGAGATAACTGTTTTTTTATGCGTAACTTGACCTGTTTATAAATTTTAACGTCTTGCGAGTCATTATCTATGTTTTCCTGATGTTTAATCTTTTTCAAAGCAAGCAGTACGGGCATTCTAACCCGATAAAATTCGTCCAGATTTGAAGAGAAAATTGCTAAAAAATTAATGCTCTCTAATAGCGGAACTTGTTTTTTACCTGCTTCTCTCAAAATACGCGCATTAAACGATAACCAGCTCAAATCACGATTATAAAGACGTGTACTCACTTCTTCACTTTCAATGTTTAGCATACATTAGGAATTAATCAATACAACAATAATAAACGCACATACGGATACAATCAACCCGTACATAAAAATATTATAAGCTAATCGAAGTAATTTGAACTTTCTGCCCAACACAACACCCTGAGAATAGACATCTTTTATTAAAGTACTATACAGATAATCACGCTCTTCCATCATAAGTTTCATTCCGCTATTATAACTCTCTAGATTCATTCTGTAAAAGTTACCAAAAAACAACAAATTGACCTTTTTACTTTTCAAATCTTCATCGGTGTATTTTCCGTCCGGACAGATGGTCGCGTTGCCAAAATAGCAATCACCATAGTTGCTAAACTAGTAAATAATAAAATTGATGTAGGAAATATTAAATGAGCATTATTGTCTAATTTACGTAATAGGAGAGCAATAACAACAGATAATATTATCGAATTAACAGTGATTAGGATATTGGATTTATTATCAGCCATATCACTTAAACGCTGATTATTAGTCGAGGTGATGCGAAACATTGTCTCAATCCCTCTTTCAGGTCTCCCGTTCTTTTTTTCTTGATCAGCAGTTCCAGAATTTTCTTTTTGTTTCAAAACCGTCATATTCTGCTGCTTTTTATTTTCTAGTAAATTACGACCATAATCCGTATGATAATGATGATCTTCCATTAATTTAATCGTATTTTTTCGCCACTCATCTTTACTCACTACATATCCACAAGCTTTCGCTTCTTGACGCATCAATTTATTGCGAGCATCAAAGCGATCGCTGCCTAAGTGAAATAAATCAGCATCACAAACAATTTCTTCCAATAGATTCTTTGGTGATTGCGGTAATTTTGTCGCTAATATACAGCCAGACACAGACTGAATAAAACTATCATCAACATCTTTTGAATGAAGGAAATCTGAAGCAATGGCCGCACTCCTCTCTTCATGACTATCTTTGCCATGAACACAATAACCAAGATCATGAAAATAGGCTGATAACGTTACAATTGCGGTGTCGCGCTCTTCAAGATTATAATAACTTGCCATTTTCTGAACTGCATCCACAACCTCCTGCGTATGTGCATCATTATGGAAGCTGAATTTTGAAAGGTCATGTTCATCCATATACTTATGTACAAATTTGGCCGTTTCCTTTATCAATTGAGAGTAGTCCATAAAATATAAATTAGTTTGGGTTGATCGTAATCAATACTGATTCAATATACATTACTATTATTTAAAGATAAGAATTAAATAATATCTTCTTAAGATCCATCCAAACAAAGATCATTTATTTTTGGCAGATATGGATGAAAATAATCATCCTAAAAGATACGATAAATAATAATATTACATTTTTCAAAAAAAGCTGAATACATTTTTGTATCCGGCTTTTTTTATCATTATTTATAAATTAAGGTTACATATAGCATTTTCTATTATTTAAACTGATTTATAGGTTTTGATACTGTTCTCAGTTTCGTAACATTATTTTGTAATTCCACCCATGCAAAATATACCTGATCTCCTACAAGCTCCATCTGAGGAAAACCACTCTTTCGACTAGATGAAAGTTGTGTAACTTTTCTCAACGGACCGGTTGTACCATCTTTATTAACGAGCATCGCATATAGATAAGTTAAATCACCTTCAGTTTGCATCCAGCTTACTATCGCTTGGTCAGTATCAACAAGGGCTACATCAACACGCCCAAGTACACCCTTGTTACTGATCAATATAGGATCCATAAACTGCTCTCCACCATTACCTGAAAACACCAGTTGCACACGAGGAGTTTCATCTGATGCAGTAAACCATGCAACCGCTAAAGTATTACCAAAAGCAGCTGATTTTGGTCCATTTACAGGACAACCCTGGATAAACCAATTATCGGCATGAATAGGAACCGGTTTAGTCCACCCATTTCCCACCTTTCTTACAATAACAATATCACGTATATTATCAGAAGTACAGTCTCTATACAGTACCACCGGCCCATTTGCTGTTAGGCTAGTAGTCGTTTGACAGCAAGTACATGCACTGTCATCAACAATAGTTTCATCTTTTATTTCACCCTGAGCTGTTACTTCCGCAACCCTTACACTCATTGTTCCACTATGATGTCCATGAGCATCAGTAACCATATTTCGACCATCTAACCAAGTAACCAAAAAACTACTGTCACGATAAGGAATCATAGATACAAATCCATGTTCAGTAGCCGTATGGTCACTGTGCAACAATTTATAATGAGTAGATCCTTGATGATCAGAAACATTAAATTTAATATCATAAGCCATCTTACCTGTGGTTGAGAGTTGTAGATAATGACTCAATATCTTCCCTTTATGCATAGCAATCATAGGATAATCGGCCCAATTCACAAACCAGTTTTTACCAGAAGCTAGTAGTACCTGTGGTTGCCATTTCCCGTTTTGAAGTTTACTGTACCGTAAGCTAGGATTCGAGTTAGATACTGTATCTACCCAAGATAAATATAATTGCCCCGCATAAGACGTTAGATGTGGCAGAACAGCATTTGATCCTTCTTCAAATGGAATTTCCTGAAAATCAGTTTCCTTTTTCAGCTTATTATCACATGCAGACAACAATAGTATCATATATAGCAATCCAATTATTTTAATTGTATTTTTCATAAGAATAACTTTTAGTAACCAATAGTTTGTTTCATTCCACTAGCGCTAATTTCATTAGCCGGAATCGGATAGATCATTTTTACAGATATAGCTGGTATATTCAAATTTTTACTATTAAGTCCAGTATTGATATGATCAGTTAGCTTCCTTTCTAAAGCCGTTCCAGTTCTGATCAAATCATAGATTTCATGTCCCTCTAGAGCTAATTCTTTCCGTCTCTCCTTTGCAATTCTATTTAATAACCCCACACCACTTCAGTAGCCCTATCCCGTTGAAAATCGCCAGTTCTTCGTTTAATCAACATATTTAAATAACGAAGTGCCGCTTCTTCTCCTCCTGTGGCCCCATTTGCACAAGCCTCAGCAGCAATTAACACAATCTCTGAAAGCCTGATGACAGGAATGTTATGAATACTTAAGCCAGACCCACCACTTCTATTGATGTATTTCACAAAAGCATTCTTCGTCCCTTCCTTATCAGTCAATAGTAGATTAGCACGTGGATCTGCAACATATTCCTTCAGTAAATCACTAAAAGTCTGTGTCGCTAAAATATCTCCCTGTCCCCCTGCTCTAAAATCAAATTGTGCACCTAAACCATTACTCCCCGGCGAGTTATCATTTGTGACACTGAGCTCAAATATTGATTCAGAAGTATAATCTGAAAAAACATAATTCGTCAATCCCATCAGTTTTTCTTCAGGTATAACTTCCATTACTTTTTGAGCATAATGAAGTGCCATCTGCCAATTCTCTTGATACAAATATACTCTTGCCATAAGCGCCTGTACTCCAACTTTAGTAATATACTTGGAACTCCCTGCTGCGGGAACACTCTCCTTTAGCAAAGTTTCAGCCATCAGTAAATCCATCAAGATCTGATTGTATGTCTGTGCCAGGGTTCCTCTTTCAATAACCACCTCATTTGGTGTAAGCTTTAATGGAATCCCCTGTGAGTTTCCTTTATCCTTTATCCATGGATATGCAAATGTTCTGGAAAGATCAAAATAGACCATTCCACGTAATGCTAAAGATTCAGCTTTAATTTGTGCACGAAGTGCATCATCACCAATAGCACGATCAATATTAGCCAAAATTAGATTGAGGTTGCCGATTACTTTATAACATTGCAACCATAATATCGACGCACTACCGTTGTTATTACCACTTTCTTCATAACGATATTCGATCTGTTCATAATTTCTTGGATTGTATATGGTTTGTACGAATCTAAAATCTGCACTTTTTACGGCAGATCGCTTATATAGCACTCTTCCCAAATAATTACCATTTGAAATTTCATTATATGATCCCGCGAGCAAGCGTTTTAACTTGTCTACCGAATTGATCACCAGTTCCTCTGATATGACATGATCCGGCTTTTGATTTAATAAGTCCTTCTGACACCCCATAAGGATTGTCAAAATCAGCATAAAAGCTCCACTTATATAGTATTTATTTCTCATGTAAGATATCTTATAATTTGAATTGAACGCCTATTAAAACACTTCTCGAAGTTGGCGTTTGAAATAAATTGACTCCATTAGTAATTGCTTCAGGATCAAAATCGTCTAATTTTGTCCATAAAAGCAGATTATCGCCTTGAATAAAACAGGTAGCACCTTGCAAAAACCTAAATTTATCCAAATGATAGCTCAACCGTATATTTCTAACCTTTAAATAATCGGCATTATATAGATGTCTGGTAGACACATCATTTGAAAAAGTATTATTACCATTAATGCGTATTGGTACTTTTGAATCTGGATTAAGTGGGGTCCAAGGGTTCAATTGAGCTTTTGTGCTTGTAAACTGTGGTAAAAAACCATCATCATCACGTTTAAATGCAGTCCAATCATAAGCTTTGCCTCCAATTCCATAATTTAACAATACATCAAGACTAAATTTTTTGAAATTAAATTGATTTAAAAAACCTCCTTGAACCTTTTGTACAGCGTTTCCGAAAATTCCAAATCCGGCCTCCTCTGCATTTGTCGTCAGCTCGCCTGTTCTTCTTCCATCTTTAAGAACATGGTAGCTTGCCAAACCATTTTCATGGTTTACTCCAGCATAATCTCTTAGATAAAATGAATTTAAGCTTTCGCCAACTTTAGTAATAAGGGGATTTTGACCGTTGGATGAACTATAGGTCGGAATAAGATCAGATGGTAACTTAGTAATTTCATTATGGAGGATGGTCCCATTAATACGTGTATCCCACTTCAAGTCCTTATGGTCAATTACTCTGTATTTCATACTAAATTCCCAACCCCAATTCTTCATTTCGCCATAATTTTGCAATTGGCTAGTGAATCCTGTAGTTGAAGAAACTGGTATATTTAACAATAAATTGCTCGTTTTTTTATTAAAATAATCTAATGTAATATCTAAAGTATTAAACAATCGCGCATCTAAACCCAGATCAATATTTTTACTTAGCTCCCAAGATAAATTTGGATTAGCTAACTGTCCATAAGACAATCCCGATTCCGAAGCATAAGCCTTACCTGCCGTCGTGAAAAAACCTAAAGAAGCATAAGAAGCTGGCGGAAGATTTCCGTTAGTCCCCATACTTCCTCTAAGTTTTAAAAGATTAATTTTATTATGATTAATAAAATTCTCATCAGAGATTAACCATGCTCCCGAAACCGACCAAAAATTACCCCAACGGGAATCTTTTCCAAATCGCGATGAGCCATCACTTCGTATACTTCCAGAAATAAAATATTTATTGGATAAATTATAATTCAAACGACTGAAATAAGAAATCAAAGCATAGTTATCCGATTGACCATTCCATGACCACAATGTTCCAATACTGCTCGAAGACAATAATTCATTATCCAAAATATCATATCCTGAATTATTAATGGACTTCATTTTGGATTCCTCTGCCTCAAATCCAGCAAGAATATCAAAAGAATGCTTATTTATCCTATTTTGATAAGACAATATATTAGAAGTCATTAATTGAGAGCGCTGTCCCTGAGCAACATAAAGCGCCCCATTCCATTGTCCTCCTCCAGCTCCAAATACTTTATTATCATATAAAGTCTCTTCCAGACTTTGATGATCAATACCTAAAGTTGATTTAAATTTAATTGAATAAGGTAATACTAATTCTGCAAAGGCTGCCCCCCTTAACCGCAAATCTTTATTTTCATATTTCCCCACTTCAATCACTCCGATAGGGTTAGCATTTTTTTCAATGAGATTTGGTAGGTCTGCTATTCCCTGATAACCGTTTTTATCATATATAGGAGCTGCCTGCGGCAAGACCCTAGCCATAAATAAAGGATTTAATCCGCCAACGTATTCTGAATCATACTGTCCGCTATTACGGTCTGATTGAGCGACAGATAAATTTGCTCCTAAGTTTAACCATGATTTAGCCCTATTCTCCATATTCAACCTACCGGATTTTCGTTCGAGGTCAGATTTGATAATCGTACCATTTTGTTTTAGATATTCACCCGATGCGTAAAAAAGAGTCGACTCATTCCCACCACTTGCTGCAATAGAATACTGTTGTGTAGTTCCTGTTCTGTAAATGGCATCTAACCAGTTTGAATTCGCATCATCATGACCATAAACGGAAGAATAATCTTTTTGAGCCAAAGATTGATAATGTTGTAACAACTGTGAATCGTTATAAATACGGGTATAATCCGATCCTTCATTATTTTGAATATATTGATTCACCTGACCAACTTGCCAAAGCTGTTTAAAGTCCTGATTTGAAATAGTCTTCTCTTTAGTTAGATTAGAAAGTATTCCGCCTTGCGAAAGTACACTGAGAATAGTTTCCCCCTTACGTCCTTTTTTTGTCGTGATTAAGATAACACCATTTGCAGCTCTTGAACCATACAGAGAAGCAGCGGCCGCATCTTTCAAAACAGTAATACTTTCAATATCATTTGAATTGATAGATGTCAGTGGATTAATTTGATTAACGGCACCGTTACCTCCTATTTTTGAATTGTTATCACTGTTCATAACAACTCCATCCAATACATAAAGAGGTTCTCTAATTCCATTAATCGAACCCATCCCCCTAATCTGAACACTCGACTTACCACCAGGTTGACCGGTAGTATAAACATGAAGGCCTGTCACATTTCCCTGCAATGAATTCTCAAAACTTGCCGCTGATGTTTTCGTTAAGTTATCCGCTTTTATCTCCTGTAACGAGCCCGTGAAATTACGCTTATTGGCACTGCCGTATGCAGTCACCACAACTTCATCAATAATACTCGACTCCTCTTCTAGCGTAACCAAGACTTTATGCCCTGCATTAACTTGGATAAGCTTATTTTTAAAACCAACTGCAGAAAATTGCAATGTGGCAGTATTATTATTAGTTTTTAATGAAAATTGACCGTACTGGTTCGTTTGATTGCTATTAACTGTTCCCGCCTCGACTACAGTCACATGAGCAATTGGCTTACCCTTAGCATCCTCAACGGCCCCAGTAATCGTAATCTGTTTAAATAAAATCTGGTCTGGATATACTCCTGCAAATAGCGTCCGACTATTGATCAATTGCAATGTAATGATCAAGCCGAGCACATAACCTAGTCCCATAGGACTTTTAGATAGTGGCATAATGACATAAAATACTTGTTTGGCTCACATGACAGTCGCTTACATTATAGTTCATATAATGCAACAAAAAACTTCATAATCGGAACCATCCAATTGTTAAAACTGATGTAAAATAAGGCCTGTAGCCATAGGATACTGAATTGAAGTTCTCTAAAACTTCAATTCAGAAACAAAATATTTTATGTAAACTGGGGAGGACGAAAAGGATTTCCTAGATATATTTTATGATAATAAACTGGGATATAAGCAACTTTAATAGATTTTTGTATAATAGGACTTAAGAAACAATGTTGAATTTCTTTGATCCAATCAACTTGAACCATTGCATTATCAACCGGAAGGCGATCAGATTGTTCCTTTTTCTTGGATTCTGCGATTTTCTTAGCCAAAAAACAAGTACCATCACAATGCAACATCGGTTTATCTTTGTTCACACAAAAATACTCCTTGATATAGTCGACATTCGCCAAATAAAAAAGCGTAGGAACAAACGGTTTCATTAGAAAGACCATAGTCATTGTCATAATAAAAATTCGTCCTAGATTCATTCTTTGTTGTAAGTCAATTTGGGCAAAAATAGCTTTTATAAATATCCAAAACAAAGATTATCTATTAAAAATAAATAGCAAATACTAAAGTGAATATTCACACAAATAAATACAACAAAATATATAACAGTTAATTATAAAACTTTTCTAACTTAATAATAGAAGTATAATTCCAATCAAAGCTGGTAATGCTTGCTTAAAAAAAATACCTTTTTCTGCTGTTGCACCCCCATAAATACCCGCTATAAAAACACAACTTAGAAAAAACAAAGCTATATTATGTTGCCATAAAGAGTCTCCTATTAAAAGCGACCAAAAAAGACCAGCAGATAAGAAGCCGTTGTAGAGGCCTTGATTTGCGGCTAGAACTTTGGTATCCTTAAATAAGTGTTTAGGTAAAGATCTAAATGTTTCCTTACCCTTGGTTTCCCATGCAAACATCTCTAACCATAAAATATAAAGATGTTCTACAGCAACAATACCAATCACAATTTTTGCTGTAATTCCAATAATTCCTTCCATGTAAGTAATATAAAAATGAATTTAATCAATATTTTTTAATAAGAGGTTTATCAATAATATATAGTAAGAAATTAACACTTACCTTTTATGCATCAGTAATAATGGAATACTGGTATTTAATGTTAACTTTTTTGTTTCGCTTTTATGAAATAAATTTTCTAAAAAACCTCTTTTAAGAGGTACTGCAACAATGAGCCCAACTTGTTTAGACTGTGCAAATTGTAGTAAAACCGGCACGGTATCTTTACTTTTTAAATAGTGAAACTCAGGATTGAGATCATCGATAAGCTCATGTAAAACGGTCTGCTCCTGTACTAAAGATACCGCATCCATATCATTTTCCTCACCAACATTGACTACAAAAAGATGTGCGTTTAGATCACGTACAAACTCTTTTAGCTTCTTATCAGGAAGAATTTGAACAATATTTTTTAGGTCGCAAGCCAGCATTACATTATCCATACGATATGATTTCGAGTTTGAAGGAACAAGCAGAAGATCTAAACTATGGTTTTTCATTAAATGGGCAGGTATTTTTCCAACACTGTTTTTACCCCCATCATCACTTCCATTTATACCTAATACGACAAGATCAATATTCTTCTCCTGTACGATTTCATGAACAGCCTCAACAACAGGTTTAGAGTCAATCAGAACATCGATCTCGACATCTTGCAATACTTCTAATAATTCATTGCGTAATTTTTGAAGTGTGGCAATTGAATTTTCAAATAATTGATGTTCATCACCTAAAATAGGAATTTTAATCCCATCAGGCACCAATGTGTCAATACCTTGGGGGCCAAATGAATGATAAATCAATATCCGTTGTATACCAAGCTGTAATCCATTTTCTTTGATATAACCTATTGTTTGCTCTGTAGCGGAAGAAAAATCGGTGAGAATAAGAATAGACTTCATAATCAAATCATTTAATTGATAGCTACATATTCATTTTACTAGAAAATAATTGACCAACAAATCAATATTTTCCACATTAAATATCCACACAACAATTATGCCTGTATAATGAACCTAAACAATATAACACAGTAAAAATGACAACGATTATATTAAAATAAATCATCGAATCGAGTACTGGCTTTCATTGATTATAATACTAATTTTCATTAAATTAGTAATGAACTAATCTATGAGCAAGATCAATGGATTAATATTGGTCCTTATAAAAATTTAGGGAATATACTTCAAATCAGAAAAGAGCATGTTCGACATCTCATTAAATCATTAATGAACGATCATAAATGAATTCAAAACTATACGTACACTCAATAAACGAAACCACTACAAAATGACTAATTCCAAAATTAAAGTGATCATCACCGGCGCAAGTGGAATGGTCGGAGAAGGTGTCCTACAGGAATGCATTGCTGATGATAAAGTTCAAAGTATTCTTGTCATTGGTAGAAAACCTTGTGGATATTCGGGAGGGAAAATTAAGGAAATCCTGCACAGCGACTTTAGTACTATCTCCGTTATTTCTGATCAATTAAAAGAATATGACGCATGTTTTTTCTGTGCCGGAATTTCATCTTTAGGCATAAATGAAGATCAATTTACCAAGATTACTTATGATCTAACCTTAGGTTTTGCAAAAACCTTTGCTGAGGTCAATCCCAATAGCATATTTTGCTACATATCTGGAGCGGGTACGGATAGCAGTGAAAAAGGGAAACAAATGTGGGCAAGAGTAAAAGGAAAAACAGAAAATGATCTTTTGAAACTTCCTTTTAAATCTGTTTACAATTTCAGACCAGCATTTATGAAACCCAATAAAGGGGCTAAAAATGTAAAAGGATTTTACAGAGTAATTAACGCTATTTTTCCATTATTGAGAGCATTCAATAAAAACTATTTTTTAACGTTACAAGAGGTAGGAAAAGCGATGATAAATATTACTGTTAACGGATATCCATCACATACTATAGAAGTTAAGGATATCGCAATTCTTGCTAATAATAAATAAGGAGAATCCAATTTCCCTTAGTTCCTATTAAAAAATATTATTCACTAAATATGCACCACATAATTATTTTACATATTTATCCCCTATAATCCAATAGAGCAATTTGCGATTGCTCTATTGGTATTATTCGACAACAACTATCTTTCAAACTAAGGCTACATGAGATAATACTCCTCCCACCCTTTTGCAGGTGGAGGGCCGGCCAATAAAGCATTAGCAAAAATGTCATTGACAATTTCGTTCTTTTCAGAATCAAAAATAAGCTTTGTATTTAAACGCTGTGCAATAACACCTAAACAAAAAACTTGACTCAATGGCCCGGCTATTTCAAACGGCGATCTTGTTTTTTCTTCACCTTTACATCCCTTTAAGAAATTAGCAAAATGGTCTGATGGCGAATTTGGTACCACAGGTAACTTTGACTGCAGTTCTTGCGCTTTAGATTCTGGAATGATTTGTAACGTACTTCCATGTGAACCGCCTTTAAATAGAAGATCTTTACTATAGATAATTTTACCTGGGTTCAATTTTGCTGGTTCAAGCTTCCCTGTACTTGGTGCAGGAATATTTGGATCTAATCCTGAAACACCATAACCTTCAGGTATCGGAGGAAGATTGTTCAATCCATCGTACCAATTAATATCTACTGCAGGCATTCTCCTTCTTTTTGGAAAATGAAACTTAAGTGTAGAAGACATCGGAAAGAAATATGAATTATGTCCTTCCAGATTAACGGCTGTAATTTCAGTAGGTAAACCCAGATTAAGAAATTCATGAGCAGTATCCAATATATGTGCTCCCCAATCACCAAGTGCGCCCATGCCAAAATCATACCAGCATCGCCATTGCCCATTGACGAAATCTTTATTATAGTCATGCCCCATAGTCTGCATCTGCCACAGATCCCAATCCAATGTCTGAGGAACAGCTGTAGCAGCTGGAAACCTTTTCATATGCACATCCCAACCATGCCATCTACGAGGCATATTCATGTGTGCATCAATACGCGTCACATCCTTAATAATTCCAGCATCTTTCCATGCTTTAAATTGAAAATAATTAGCTTCCGAATGTCCCTGATTACCCATCTGCGTGACTAGCTTGGGGGATTTCTTTGCTTTATTTGTCATCAATTCAACTTCAAGAAAAGTTCTTGCCATAGGTTTTTCTACGTAGACATGCTTCCCAAGATCTAAAGCTAACATTGTAACCGCGAAATGGGAAAAATCAGGTGTTCCAATACTTACAGCATCAATCTGATTAGACATTTTATCAAACATAATTCTGAAATCCTTAAATCGGGGTACATCAGGAAACATCGAAAGAATCTCCTGTGTATGTTTAGCGCCCAGATCAACATCGCAAAGGGCAACAATATTACATAAACCGGTCTTATACAACGATTTGATGATTTCTCCAGCTCTGTTTCCCAAACCTACGCAAGCTAAATTAACACGTTCATTAGGCTTCGCCAAATTAATGTTTCCAAATACACTATTTGCCATTAATACAGCTCCACCCGCTAACGCAGATTTTTTCATAAAACTTCTACGCGATAAATAATGATTCATACTTTTATAATTTAGTTACTAGCATTGATTTTAATACTTCGGAATGATACTTGATCGCCATGATCCTGCAATAGAATATAACCTTCATTAGCCTCTCCAAAATTCACCCAATCCTTATATTTGCTTTTTGCAACCAAGTCCTTAAATTCTTTAGAACCTCGTTCATAGCTCAACATTTTAACACCATTCAAATAGTGTTCAACTTTATTATCGGCAGTCACTACAACACGACCTCTATTCCACTCACCAATTGGTCTGCGAGCACGTCCATCTTGATTTGATCTCATCAAATCATACAGTGAAGCCAATGTACGATTGCCATCTCTACCTAACTTTGCGTCTGGATGCAACTTATCGTCCAACACCTGATACTCCAAGCCTATAGCAGATCCTTTTGTCTTCTCTTTGAGTGTTACAAATATTTAACGCCGCTATTAGCTCCCGGACTGAGTTTAAATTCAAATGATAGATCAAAAACCTTATATTTATCTTTTGTCACAATATCACCACCATTAGTGGACTCACCACCATTGGACTTCAAAACCATTAATTGCCCATCTTTTACTTCCCAACCCTTTTCCGGAATTTTGCCCCATTAACACTACGCCACCCATTGCTGCTCTTTCCGTCAAATAGCAATTTAACTCCATTTTTTTTCTCAGAAGCAACTACGTCGTTAGGTTTTAGATTTACGATGTAAATATCTCTAGGAAAAGCACGAGATTTTAAATTAGAAGTTTGGATCTTGATATTTTTAAAGTAAACCTTCTTTCCATCTAATTTCTCAGGTATACTATGTACTTGTAGACCTATAAATCCAGATCGGTCAATTGTATCCACGACATAGGAGACCGGAATATCATTTACCCAGGTACGTAACTCATCTCCAATAGCTTCAATGCGGATATGATTATATTCTTCTTGCTTATAAGCCTTCTTTGCATTTTCATTTAGATCCAGCGGATAAAGCCAACTACGACGTGCCTCATCATATATTCCACCAGTCCATGATCTTGAAGTAGGATCAATTTCAACCTGACGACCATACACCCGGCCAAGTCCGCCATTCGCAGTAGGGTCTAAATGACTCCGTGTCTGAATACCCGAATTTGTTTGGTCTCCCTCAAGTTTCACATCTAGCTCTAATATAAAATCACCGTATTCCTTATCGGTGATTAAAAATGAATTAGGTGTCCCTTTAGTCATCCGTCCAACAATAGCATCCCCTTCTACAGAATAGGGTGCCTTGCCTCCTACAGATTTCCAGCCATTTAATGTTTTCCCATCAAATAGACTCATCCACCCTTTTTCTGTATCTGTATTCATCTGAGCATATGAGAATACGCCATTACTTAACATTGCACCGATAAAGACTGCTTTGACAATTGCATTTTTTTTCATTGGAATTATATTTTTAAACAAGATGAATCACGTATAAAGCATGAATTGATCTATAATAGTTTCACCTACATAATTAGTTATTGAGCACAAGGCTCATTTTATTCATATTTAATCAATATGATCAGGACAATCACTATATGTTTTCACATAAATTGCAATGATAAATGCTTTAGTAAAAACAATAATTAAAGAATATATGAAATTAACTCATAAATATGATTATTGATCAAGAAATAATATAAAACGGTTTACAATTGAAAACATACATCATGGTAATTTTTCAATCAGTTGGTTTATCATTTTATTAAAATTAAAACAATAGTATCAATTACATATCTAAAAATCCACCAAAACAAATTAATTATTTACGAAAACGTTTGAATATGTCACTTATAACACATACTTACATTTCATATGCTACACTAAAAAAACAAATTAGCGCATTTAAATAACCGCAAAAAGATGAATTTACATTAATTAACAATTATTTTAAACAAAAATCTATTAATTACTGTTATGGAATCAGTAGCGATAGTGAAAAAATATTTCATTAAGTAAGGTACTTAAAAAGCATCAATTAACATATTAAGCGAACCAGATTAGCTTAGATTTTAGAATGGAAAAATAATTTTAAAAAGAATGCTCATTATTTAGTAAAAATTAGAAATAAGAAAAAATCAGTATCATGAAAGAAATCACCTCAAAATTTGAAAAAGTACTTAATGCATCTAGTTCTTATGGTAATGTAAATCACGAACCCGATTCAGGCAAAGAACAACAGCGAAATACTCCTCAGAAATCAATGCCATTTTCCGATCAAATTGGTAATTATCAACGCAATAAAGGTATTCCCCCAAAATCGTATCAAAATAGTAAAGTGTATATTATTGGAAGTGGTATTGCAGGTATGTCGGCCGCTTACTATTTCATAAGAGATGGACATATTCCTGCAGAAAACATAGTCTTTCTAGAGCAACTTCACATTGATGGCGGTTCCCTGGACGGATCTGGGAATGCTACAGAAGGCTATGTGATTCGGGGAGGACGAGAAATGGATATGACCTACGAAAATTTGTGGGACATATTTCAAGATATTCCTGCTCTTGAAATGCCTGAACCTTATTCAGTTCTTGATGAATACCGTTTGATCAATGATAATGACTCCAACTTTTCCAAAGCACGGTTGATCCATAACAATGGAGAAATTAAGGACTTCAGCAAATTTGGATTAGCAAAATTAGACCAGCTTGCTATCATTAAACTTTTATTAAAGAAAAAAGAAGATTTAGACAATATCACGATATCGGATTACTTTAGTGAATCATTTTTGAGCAGTAATTTCTGGACTTTTTGGCGAACCATGTTTGCTTTCGAAAACTGGCATAGTTTATTGGAGCTAAAACTATACATGCATCGCTTTCTACATGCTATTGATGGGCTAAATGACCTATCTTCGCTTGTATTTCCAAAATATAACCAGTACGACACCTTCGTTACACCATTACGCCGTGTATTACAGAAAAAGGGCGTTAATATCAGATTAAATGTATTAGTTAGTGATCTACATATTCACAGCAATACGGAAGGGAAAACCGTCGAAAGTATCATTACTGAACAAGATGGAAAGGAAGTAATCATTCCAGTAGGAAGGAAGATTTTGTGATCGTTACTACAGGCTCTATGACCGAAGATACGTTTTATGGCGACAATAAAACAGCACCCATTATTGAAATCGATAACAGTACAAGTGGACAAAGTGCCGGATGGAAATTATGGAAAAATCTCGCTGCTAAGTCGGAAGTATTTGGAAAACCAGAGAAATTTTGTAGTAATATTGAAAAGTCATCGTGGGAATCAGCTACATTAACTTGTAAACCTTCTGCTTTAATTGATAAACTGAAGGAATATTCGGTAAACGATCCATATTCTGGAAAAACAGTTACTGGAGGTATAATTACGATTACAGATTCCAATTGGTTGATGAGTTTTACCTGCAATAGGCAACCCCATTTCCCTGGACAACCTGACGATGTACTCGTTCTATGGTATATGCATTGTTTATGGATAAACAAGGTAACTACATCAAAAAAACAATGCCAGCATGTACAGGAGATGAAATTTTGAGCGAATTATGTTTTCATCTAGGTATTGTGGATCAATTGGATGATGTGATTAAAAACACCATAGTAAGAACCTCATTCATGCCATACATTACCTCCATGTTTATGCCTCGCGCCAAAGGAGACCGCCCAAGAGTAGTCCCAAATGGTTGCAAAAATTTAGGCCTTGTGGGGCAATTTATTGAAACAAATAATGATGTCGTGTTCACCATGGAAAGTTCGGTGAGAACAGCACGAATCGCAGTATATGAATTACTGAACCTGAATAAACAAGTTCCAGATATTAATCCTTTACAATATGATATCCGCCACCTCTTGAAAGCGGCTAAAACTTTGAACGACGATAAGCCTTTCGTTGGAGAAGGTCTATTAAGAAAGGTGTTAAAAGGTTCATACTTTGAACATATTTTACCAATAGGAAGTAACGAAAATGATGATCATGAATCTTTTGTGCAAGAACAGATCACCAAGTTTAAAGACTGGATAAAAGGTATAAAAGGCTAATCAGCAACATGAAATCCAATGTAATTACAACAGTTACATTGGATTTTTTATTTTAATCATCGCAAACGATACAGTTAAAAAGAGATTTTCTTAATATTTCCTATTTGGATGATTTCGCATAATGGAATAATAAGACGCTGTAAAAGCAGCTAAATTTTTATATCCAACCATAAAACCAATTTCACTTAAAGTATGTTGTTTCGTATCGATGAGCTCAATACTCTTGAGCACCCGAATAAGTTGTATGTATTTTTTTAAGGTTATTCCTGTTTCCTTTTTAAACAAACGCTGCAGTGTACGGATTGACAATGTGGACTGCGCGGCAAGTTCTTCAATTTTAAGGTTTATAGTATAGTGATTATTTATATAATTGCAAACAGACAACAAACGTTGATCTCCAGGTACAGGTATTTGTAAGTAATTGCTCTCTTTGCAAAAATTAGGCAGGCTAATCTGCAATGCTTTTAAGAATATAGCCTGCTCTTCATCCTCAGTAAGAAGTTTATTCCATTTTGATGCGTACCGAAGCATCTCTATTAAAACAGCCGGTGCAGGAAATACATGAATGTCCTGAAAAAAACTGTTTTCTAAATCAGATTTAAATAAGACGACCATAAGTTTCACCTGTGAAGCTTCCGAAACAACACGATGTTTGAGACCCGAAGGAATCCAGATAACATGATTTTTAGGAACAAGGTATATATTACGATCCAGATGAAAATACTGGTACCCCTCTTCTACAAAAGTTAATTGACTTCGCGCATGAAGATGCTCATGTTCATCATGTTGCCAATTATCTTCATACCAAACATACATATCCTTTGGAATAAGATCTACATAGATTCCTTTACCTTGTTCCGTAAGTCCGCATTTCGATCTGTCGTTTTGCATGTTGTTTTTGGCAAATTTAATAAAAATGACTTACCTAATTTTGCAAGTGAACATAATAATTAAGATCTATGATTAACTTACGTAATATATTAATCGCATTAATATCAATATTTTCAATTGTAGCACACGCACAACAAAAAAAAGCGCGTGTACTTGTACTCATACATTCCGACAATGGAAGCACTTATGAGCTCGCTAAAGAATTTGCAAAAGGACTAGAAGTTCCAATCAAGCAGAAGCAATTATCAAAATGGTTAAAAAAAATGAGCATGCAAAATTAAAAGAAATTCCTGTTGCTACCCCAAATGAACTTTCATCATATGATGGAATAGCTTTTGGTTCACCCATTTATTTTGGGAACATGAGTACTGCTATGAGCGAATTTTTATCAATGACTGTCGATCTTTGGACAAAACATGGTTTGGAAGGTATGCCTGCTACCGTTTTCATGTCTGCAGGTAGCGGCGCGGGTAAAGAACTAGCCATTCAATCCATTTGGAATAGCCTCGCTGTACATGGGATGATACTCGTTTCAAATGGCATTCGTGGTAATGAAAAAATTGACGTCAAATTCCACAAGGTAACACGGTATTGGGTACAACAAGTCTTTCCTCTGCAAAAAATGTCGAAAGACCAAGCGAAAGTGAGCGCTATTTAATTAAGCTCCAAGGTGAAAATTTTGCCAAAATTGCACTTGCCTTAAAAGGCACCTTCTTTAAGAGCACTGTTCCTTTGTTAGAAAATAAAACAACAGTTGCATCAACATTAAAACAAAAAAAGATTACACTACCAGAAGTTCCCCAACCAGCAGGTAATTACAAACCTTACATTCGTACAGGTAATTTAATCTTCATCAACCAGGTAGCGTTAAAAGACGGAAAGATTCTTAACCCTGGAAAATTAGGAAAAGAACTCAACGAACAACAAGTAAAAGAAGCGACCAGAACAACAATGCTGAATGTGATAGCTGTGCTAAACGAAGCTGTTGGCGGAAATCTCGAACAGGTTAAACGCTGTGTTCAGTTAACTGGAATATTCAATACACCCGAAGGTTATACCAAGCATGCTGACTTAATGAACGTAGCCTCTGATCTTACAGTTGATGTTTTCGGAGAAAAAGGAAAGCATGCCCGCGCAACATTTGGTGCATCTTCCATTCCTGTAAATTCTGCTGTTGAAATTCAAGCTATCTTTGAAATTGACTAAAAAAATTAAGCTTCATTGTTCATCAGCTAAAAACTTCCATTTGGTCCTAGAGCTTATAGAAATCTGGTGGATCCCTATCTTTTTCAATTGAATCCCATTATCCTTGCCCTGTTAAAGGAAAAAATAAAATATATTTGCCACAGATCACCAAATGATGTTACTAAAGCGAAAATAAGCAGGTACATCAGAAATTTATTTAGAAATGGAAATAAGAAACAGCACAGCTCATGATATTGAGGATATCTTCAAAGTTTACGAACAGGCCTCAGCATATAA
>NZ_ASZT02000016.1:0-60102 GCF_001006065.1 Sphingobacterium sp. IITKGP-BTPF85 | reverse complement strand
TTTTAGATGCGGAACACATTGTCATGCTTATGCAGGAAAATCGTTCATTTGACCATAGTTTTGGTACGCTGTCTGGTGTACGTGGTTATGGAGACCCTAGAGCGATACAATTACCGAATGGAAATCCAGTATGGTTACAATCTGGAAAAGATGGAAAAACGTTCTCTCCTTTCCGGTTGGATATTAAAAGATCTAAGGCGGCCTGGACGAGCTATCTACACACTCCTGGGAGAATCAATCTGCTGCACGCAACCAGGGAAAACACGATAATTGGATCGACGCAAAACGTTCTGACTATAAAGATTTTAGAGATATACCTTTAACAATGGGTTATTATACACGGGAAGATAATCCATTTTACTATGCATTTGCTGATGCTTTCACGATCTGCGATCAAAACTTCTGTTCTTCAATAACCGGCACGACAACAAACCGACACTTTTTTGGACAGGTACCTGTGTACCGGGTAAAGGAGAAAAACCATTAGTACGCAATTCGGATATTTATTTTAACCGCTGGGCGAGCTGGAAAACATTTCCAGAGAAACTTGAAGCGGCGGCTGTCTCTTGGAAGGTGTACCAAAATGAAGTCAGCATACAATCTGGCCTACAAGACGATGGGTTATTGGGCAATTACACGGACAATAACCTGGAGTGGTTTTCACAATATCATATAGAATTTAAGGAAAGTCATTTAGCATTTTTAAAGAAACGCGTAGCAGAGCTTCCTGCTGAAATCGCTGGTATAGAGAAGCTACTTCAGGACGGTCAAGCAACAAGTGTACAAAAAGAACAGAATAAACTGAAGCAAAAGAAAGAACAGCTGCTAAGTTTTGAGAAAAAGCTTGAGTCATTAACACCGGAAGCCTTCAACAAGGTATCACCATCAGAACAAGCCCTTTTCCGTCGTGCCTTCCAAACAAATGAAAACGACCCGAATTATCGCGAAGCCATTACCGTAAATGAACAAGGTACAGACATTCGGGTTCCTAAAGGTGACGTATTACATCAATTTAGACAAGATGTAAAATCAGGAAATCTACCTACTGTCTCTTGGCTGGTCGCCCCAGAATATTTTTCAGACCATCCTAGTGCCCCCATGTATGGTGCATGGTTTACTTCAGAAATTTTAAACATATTAACTGAAAATCCCGATGTCTGGCGCAAAACAATTTTCATCTTAAATTATGATGAAATGATGGTTATTTTGATCATGTCCCTCCTTTTGTAGCACCGAATCCTGCCGATCCTACTTCAGGAAAAGTATCGCCTGGATTGGATATTTCTGGCGAGTATGTCAGTCTGCAACAGGAATTGGAAGCAGGTGTTGATAAGGAAAATGCCACCGAAGGACCTGTCGGATTAGGGTACCGTGTTCCTTTAGTAATAGCTTCCCCTTGGTCTAAAGGTGGATGGGTCAATTCCGAAGTTTTTGATATAACGTCTACTATTCAATTTATTGAGCAATTCATAAATAAAAAATATGGTAAAAATATCCATGAAGATAATATTAGTTCATGGAGAAGAGCAATTACTGGAGATCTGACATCTGTCTTTCGCACTGCTGTTTCAGGCAATGCTAAAAAACTTCCTTTCTTGGATCGTAATGCACAAATTCGTGCTATTGATGAAGCTAAAAAATTACCACTGCCTAATAACTATCATCAATGGTCTGAAGTAGATATTGCGCAATTGAAACTTCATAAAAAAAGCAATTCGTTATTAGCGAAGCAAGAAAAAGGACAACGACCATCTAATGCACTCGCTTACGAACTATATGTGCATGAAAAAATTGATAAAAAAGAGAACAAAATTAATTTAAAACTAGAAGCAGGAAATTCCATTTTTGGAAAAATGGCGCTAAGCAGTCCATACAATGTATACGCAGGCTCAACTTATAAAGGTGGCGTGAAGTTTTGGCCTTTTGCTGTTCTTGCTGGAGAATCTCTAGATTTCAGCTGGAATTTATCGGACTTTAAAGACCATACCTATACTTTAACAGCCTATGGGCCGAATGGATTTATGCGCGGATTTAAAGGTAAAGATGAAGCGCTACAAGTACAGTCTTCTTATGAATTGGATCAAGGAAAGCAGGCAACAGGTAACCTATTGATCACTTTAATAAATGAAGGACAAGAAGCCTTACTTATTGAAGCAAAAGATAATGCATATAGCAACTGGCATAAAAGTATCATTACCTGCAGGAAAATCGATCACTTGGAAAATTGACACACACCAACAATCTGGCTGGTATGATCTCAGTTTACATGTAGTCAATACAGCTTTCGAACGCCATTTTGCAGGCCGTGTGGAAACTGGAAAACATTCAAAAACAGATCCGCAATTGAGTTAGTTCATTACTATAATCCAATAATAGTCGATCCTGTAATCTGAACGACTATTATTGATTATTGATCATTGCCCTTTCTCAAAAGTGATTTTATCAAAGGTTTTTAAGTAATTCAAATGCTACTCCAGATATTTAGCAACTATATTTTCAAGATCTTCTAAATCAAATGGCTTAGCAAGATAATCATCTGCACCTGCATCTGCTGCAAGAGACGCGATATCACTATTTGCTGTAACGTAAATAACGGGTATATGTTGAAATAAAGGATGTTGTTTCAATAGTTTTGTTGCTTCTTTCCCTCCAATATCCGGAATCCAATTGTCCATCAAAATCAAATCGGGTGTCAGTTCAGCAACCTTCTCAATAATATCGTGAGATGTCTCAGATATGGCAATATGATATCCCGCATCTTCTAAAATAATGGTCACAATTTCTAAAATGGAAACATCATCTTCAAATATTAAAATCTTCTTTCTATTATCCATGGCTCTATCTTTAAACTGTTCGTGCTAATTTTTTTGTAGTATGTTCATTTTCATCAAGGGTGATACTGAGGTTTTTCACATTTTTGGAAACTCGGGTAACTTTAGTGTACTACTCTTAAAGGAAGTGTAAAATAAAATGTGGTACCTTCAACTGCTTTACTCGTCATACCATATTGTCCCTCATGTTGACGGATAATTTCTGCACAGATATACAAACCCAATCCCAATCCCTGAAAGCGTACCGAAGTCTCCTCTACCCTATAAAATTTATCAAATATTGGCGTTTGATTTTGAGGCGGAACACCAATACCAAAATCTTGCACACTGACTTTCACTTCCTTATCATCCTTTTCCGTATGAATTATAATATGGTCAGAATCTGGTCCATACTTAATTGCATTGCTCATAAAATTGATCAAAACTTGTTCAATACGCATCTCGTCTCCAAAAATCGGGATTTCCAATTTTTCACCTGTGCGTTCAATATTTAATATTCTCTTTTCCTGAGTCTGATGCATCGTATCGACCACTGTATCAATCACAGCATCTAAATCAAAAAATTGGTGATCGACATATAATTTACCATTATCAATTTTTGAAATATCGAGCAGGTCTGCAACCAAAGTACTTAGTTTATTTAATTGTCCTTCAACCCGGTTCATATATTTATATGCTTTTGAATGTGGCTCGTCTTTTAAAGAACGATTCAGAAGTTGCACATAACCACGCATGCTTGTAAGTGGTGTTTTTAACTCATGCGACGCAATACTTAAAAATTCATCTTTCTTCTGTGAAAGCTGTTTTTGATCATCAATATCTGTAAAAGTACCAACCAATGGGTAATGAATTGATCCTCTTCAATAGGTACAATTCTTAAAAGATGATAACGGTAAAGTTGTGCATCTAGAGGTTTTATTCGAACCTCCATTTCCAGAGCAGTTCCTTTTTGAATGTGTGATCTTAAAGTTACCAGAATAGCTGGATCGTTTGGATGACATTCTGGAAAATCATTTTGCGTCCTAGAAAAAGTAAACCAGTTACGATTAACAAAATCAATCCTCACATCCGGTGTTACCGTAAATGCTATCTGTGGAAGAGCTTCTAATATCAAACGTAAATGATTGGCTTTGGCGACTAACGAATACTGGGCTTTTTTACGGCGTTCAATTTCGGCCTTTAAATCTTCTTGCACGGCATTAAGAACCAAAGTCTGTTCATATAGTCGATAAAAATTTTTTACTTTGAGCAGTAATATATTCATATCAACTGGTTTGGTCACATAGTCAATACTGCCAGATTTATATCCCTGTTCTATAAATCTCTTGTCACGATTAGCTGCTGATAAAAATATAATCGGAATATCTTTGGTTTTGGTATACTTTGCCAAGTGATCAGCCACTTCAAATCCATCCATATCGGGCATCTTTACATCAAGAATAATAAGAGCATATCGATTCTTAAATGTCTTTCTCAATGCTTCGTCTCCTGAAAAAGCGGTATCTACACTAAAACCTCTAGACTCTAACAGTTGTTGCAAGGAATAGATATTCTCTGGTTTATCGTCAACAATTAAAATCATAATTTAGTTCTTCTACTATTTGACTGTTTTTTATTTTGGGTATTAAATAAACTGTTTTTGTGCCGTAAGTTTATATAATCCTCCACGATAGTAAAATCAAAAATCAATCCAAATAGTTGCCATCTACTAGGTTAGCGAAAAAGATATAAATCACATTTTAAATCTTCACGAAATACTTATTTTATACAACAGGTATAAATCAGAAATACGATATAAAAATTCCCGACAGTTAATATGATTGGAGCAAGTTCCGGCCACTGGTTCTCTAAACCAAATGTCAAAGAATGAACTACTGATCTGAAGTTAACAAATTCACCAATAAAATAAGCAACAATAGAATTCATGCCATATATTTTTAACCATCTAAAGGGCTTAACCACCTTTTTAACATCAATCACATAATAAAATATAGCCATCAGGATAAAGCAGATTCCACCTGAAAACAAGGTCATACTACTGGTCCAGATACGTTTAATAATAGGTATTTGAAAATGCAATAATACTCCTGCCAATAAACATATAAAACCGATAGTGATCAAATCACGAAAAACTCTATTGGGATTAATACGTGCATTTTCTTTAATGATTTTACCTGCAAAACAGCCCATCATCACGGTAACTGTAAAGGTCAGACTGCTCCATATCCAAGAGTAGTCATAGGTGTCTGAAAAATCCCAAATGCCCTGATCCCAGTACACTCCATCCATCCAGGAACCTAATATTTTTTTATCCACACGAATTGCAAAGTTTTCTTGTGGGCTATAATTGCCGTCCAGTACAAATGGGATAGTATATACAACTAATAAACAGATGCTCAAAGTAATTACTTTTCGTATCGGCAAATTAAAGTAAGCTAATGAAGTGAATAAATATCCCACAGCTATGGCCTGCAATGTATTGGAATAAAGTTTGAAATAATGCCAATCAAAACTCAGTAGATTTCCCTGTATAATCATCCCTAGCAACCAAAGTATAGCAAAACGTCTAAAAATATGCCTATATATCGGTCCAACAGGTTGTCCGATCTTACTGTCAAGAGAAAAAGGAACAGTAACACCGGTCATAAATAAAAACAAAGGCATAATCAAATCCCATAATCGGAAACCTTCCCAAACTTCATGATCAAATTGATACAAAAAGGCATGATAATAAGAATTGTCCCATACCTGACCGATCGCTACTAGCACAGGTTGTAAAGCAACCAATAAAAATAAGTCAAATCCTCTTAGAATATCCAGTGACTCCAGTCGCTGTGATTTTTGGTCTTGCATAATTAAGTTTAGTTTAGGAGTGTTGTTTTGTAAGCGAATATATACAATGAAGACGAATAAACAACTGTTGCTATAGCCATTTTACCTGGTAAATCAAGATATAAAAAAATGAACTGTAATTTTTATTTACTACATTTACACTAATAATATTAGCAAAAAACAACATGAAACGTTCCGGGACAGCCGATTTACCTCTTCACTATGGAAAAGTGCCTGCTTGGCTTTATGAACGTATGTCGGCTTTGGGACTTTCTATAGTAGAGGCAATTTTAACGGAATATGGTAAAGATGAAGTACTTCGTCGTTTGTCCGATCCATTTTGGTTTCAAAGTTTTGGCGCTGTACTCGGTATGGACTGGCATTCTTCCGGCATCACCACATCGGTAATGGGTGCTTTAAAACGAGCCATCAATCCAAATTCCACATCTTTAGGTCTATACATTTGTGGCGGAAAAGGTAAGTTATCCAAAGAAACCCCAATGGAGCTATTGCGGGTAGCCGATCATGCTGGTCTTGCAGGAGAGGAATTAGTGCGTGCGAGCAAATTGACTGCAAAAGTGGACAACACCGCAATACAAGATGGATACCAATTGTACCTGCACAATTTCATTGTGTCCGATAAGGGAAATTGGACAGTTGTCCAACAGGGAATGCATGATCATGATGGGACTGCTAGGCGTTACCATTGGCATTCGGAACAATTAAAATCTTTCATCGATGAACCGCATACCGGTATTAACGGAATATCACAGGGACGAATATTAAACCTGACAGCTTCGGGCGCTTCTTCCAATAGACAGGGAATTCTCGCCATTGCAAAAACAGATCCTGCAAAAACAATACAAGAATTTGCACATTTGATCATGCCTAAAAAACACGATATCCAATCTTCTGATGTTGATCTTAAAAGGCTTGGCGCCTTATTATATGTAACTCGTGAACTACAGACCGACAATTTTGAAGAACTGTTGCTTTTAAAAGGTGTAGGCCCCCGCACCATGCAGTCCCTAGCTTTGGTCAGTGAGGTTATACACGGTGGTCCGGCCCGTTTTCAAGACCCGGCCCGTTTTTCATTTGCACATGGTGGTAAAGATGGCCACCCTTTTCCCGTGCTAATAACAATATATGACAATAGCATTGCTGTTTTAAGAAAAGGAATAGAAAAATCAAAATTGGGACAGTCTGATAAATTACGTACGATTAATAAACTGCATCAGATTGTTCTTCAGACTGAGGCGAATTTCAACCCTCAGTTTGATATTCAAGAAATCATTGAGCAGGAACGACGAGATTCATGGAAATATGAAGGTAGAACTGTCATGGGAAAAGCCCAGAAACCCGACCCAAATAAACCAGGCATTCAACTATCTCTTTTTTAAACTGATACTGCACTCAATTTCCAACAAGCTTCATCCATTCTCGCTAAAAACGAATCAGATTTCCTATCAATAAAGATGGAAATAAAAAGCTCCGAAATGGGGTTTCGGAGCTAACTAAACATAAATTGACCAAAGTAATAACAACTAATTACATGTCATTTTCTAGTTCTGCTCCTTCACATCATTTTATATCATTTTACCACCGTGTTCAAGGCAAATTTCAATACGATCATGTCATGATATTTGGTCTAAAATAAATATCGCATGTATAATCATTTGCGACTTACCACAATTACTGAAATAGGTATACAAATTACTGTTTAACATGCTTCATAAAGTGTGACATCGACTACAATCTATTAATAGTCGATGTCCTTTTCCATATTGATTCCTTTACCAATGAAATAAATAAGCGGTTTGTACTTATATTAATTATGCATAAATAGATTTGCTATCAGGATTTATCACTAAATTTAAACTATGCGACCAGATATAAGTATTAAACGTATCTATGAAGAAACCGATAGTCATGACGGTTATCGAGTTTGGTGGATAGACTATGGCCAAGAGGTCTTACTAAAGAAAAAGCTCATATTGACGAATGGGCTACTGCGATTGCACCTTCTACCGCAACCCGGCTCGCCTATACTCATGTTCCGGAACGATGGGACACCTTTAAAATCCAGTACAAAAACGAACTCCTAAAAAATGAACAGTTAATTTCTTATCTGGATAAATGGGAAGAGCATCCCATCATAACATTACTTTATGCTGCTAAGGATAAAGAGCACACGCATGCGCTTGTATTGCAGGAATATCTGATATTTTGCTACAATTCCCGAAAGTAATTTTAATAATAAAATCATCATAAACCTAAAACCTACACCCAATGAATAACAAAAGCATCGATTTTGGAACACTTGCCATACATCAATTGCATACTGATGGTCACCATTCTCATTTAGCACCCATATATGCCAGTTCCACTTTTACTTTTGACAGTGCCGAACAGGGTATGCGAAGATTCTCCGGTGAAGATTCTGGCTATATTTACTCCCGGTTTGGAAACCCAACTACTGATGCCACAGCTCAAGCTATAGCCGATCTTGAAACCTGGAAGATCTTAAATGAAGACGGAACGCCAATGCGCGCCAGGGCGCTGTTAACCTCAAGTGGACAGGCGGCGATGTCTACCTTATTTATTTCTTGCTTAAATGCCGGAGATGCACTATTGGCTACGCCTTCTCTTTATGGTGGCACTCATGAATTTATCACGAAAATGCTCCCTAAATTTGGGATCAAAACCTATTTTTCGGATATGACAGATGTTACTGAACTGGAAGCACTTTTGAAAGCAAATCCCGAAATTAAGCTTGTTCATTTTGAGTCCCCCGCTAATCCAACGATGCAATGCATCAATATTGAACGTGTTGTTCAGATTTCAAAAAATATCAGAAGCTAGTTTCTGTAGACAACACTTTTGCAACGCCTTATTTACAACAGCCGTTTAAATATCAGGTGGATTTTATTTTTCATTCCACTACAAAGTTTTTAAATGGACATGGTAGTGCAATCGGTGGTGTCCTGATTGGCCGTGATCTAAATGCCATGCAGACTTACGTGCACCAGACACATAAATTACTGGGTGTAAACAGTAATCCATTTGATGCATTTTTAGTTTTGCAGGGAATAAAAACGTTACCATTAAGAATGGAACAGCATTGCCGAAATGCCATGGATGTAGCCTATTTTCTGAATAATCATCCGGAGATTGCTAGCGTACATTATAACGGTCTACCGAGCCACCCAGATTTTGAAATTAGCAAAAAGCAGATGCGACATGCGGGATCCGTCATGAGTATTGAGCTAAAAGGTGGATATGAAAAATCAATTGATTTTGTCAATAAGCTACAGATATGTACACGAGCAGTTTCAATCGGCACCGTAGATACTTTGGTCTCGCATCCGGCCTCAATGTCCCATGCAGGTATACCTCGGGAAATCAGACTGAAAACCGGTATTACGGATGGTCTTATCCGCATCAGTGTTGGGCTGGAGTCCATCGAAGATTTAATTGCAGACCTCGAACAAGCTTTGCAATAAACTGAGCGGATCAGAATTTACATCAGAACCTTTTTATTAGATTTTTATTTTTAGTCCTATGAGATATTTCACACTGTCCTTGTTTTTAGTATTTACATACTGTAATCTGTTTGCGCAACGAAGCGACCCATGGTATGCATTTTACAATCAAGACAGTACTCTTATTGGTTTTAAAGATGGACTTGGCCACATGAAAATCAAACCAAATTTGAAGGTGTCACAAGAGCAAATCGTTTTGATGACATCCTAGCTGCTACTGAAAAAAATAATGGTCAATGGAATTCATTCTATCTAACAAAATCAGGCCGTAAAATTGGTCACGATAGCTTGCATATCATCGACAATGGCGCCGATTGTGAAAGTGAGGGGTTTATCCGATTTAGAGATCCGCAAACCTCTTTAACAGGTCTTTTTAACCGGAATGGCGATATCGTCATTCCCGCGATTTACAGTGGCTTGACTCGCGTTCATAATGGTCTTCTGGTTGCTTTAAAAGGAGCTACAAAAAAACGCGTCGGAATAGACAGCTTAATAACTTGGGTTGGTGGTGAAGAAGTACTTTTAGATACCAGTAATAACGTTATAATTGCAGATTTTGAATACCAACCAACCCTAAATTTTTCTCTCTTCAAAAAACAAAAGAATCTTTAGATGATCCCTCTCGAATTTCTTTTGTCGGAACTGACGGTTTACATTATTCCTTTATTAATTTTCAGAAAGAATTTGAAAATTGGTTAAAGACAGATTTACTCGTTGATTTAACAAAGTCAAAATTATTAAAGGCAACTTATTCACAAGTCACTTGGGAAACGTCCATTGCATGGGAAGCATCAGATAAGATCATGTTTATGGAACGCAATTTTGATCTTATAAAAAATAATTTGATGGAAACTACAAGCTCAGAAACGGACTATTTCATTTCTGCAGATGGCTTAAATCCTTTTATGTTCGATGCTCCAGAATTTCAGAAATATTTTAATAATTGTGGTGAATCAAAAGATTGGCTATATCCGACCATGTCTATAATTATATCCCATAAGAACAAAAAGGATTTGGTTCAGGATCATCTTGAATTCTTAAGAACAGATGAAGGGTATAAACTTTTATGTGTCACCATCAGAAAAGGTCAGTTAAAATAGCTTACACATGCAGACCTATATTACGATTTATCTTGAGGTGGAAAGAAAAATGACCTCGGACTAATTTTAAAATAAATCCAGACTGCTTTTGCCATTTTAATCAATTCTCCAAAGGATAAATTACGGGATCGAAATGCGAGCGTCAACGATAATGAAAAACTAACAGCAAAATTAAAAAAACCAATAAGCCCTATACCTAAAATGCCCCAGATCCACATATCAGTAGTCAGCGACATGTTATTCCCAAATAATCCTAAAGCTAAATTTCCGCTCGCAAAAGTAATGTGCCTAATATCTAAATTAAGACCTAAAAACATACCGACTGAAGCTGTTGTTCCCATAAAAACCCCGAACCAGATATTAGAAACGATCCCTGCCCATTTCTTTTCATAAAAACGGGCAACTTTTGCAGTTTTCTCCTTACCGAATACTTTCTTTAACACCGGTTGTTCCTCGATTCGATAATACACTGAATTGTGTTTATCACGGTTAGAGATACTACCGGCAATAATTCCTGACAAAAACAAAAAAACACCTGCTATGCAAGCATGCAAGATCATAGGAGTTTCGGTCGGATTAAGATCATTGACCAAGGTCATCCATTTCCCTGCTGCCGCATTATAATGGAAAAGTTCCTGTATACCCCAAATTAAAACAAGACTTACGGGAAAAGCCATTATCACATTACCTACAAATGCAATGAATTGTGAACGAAACAATCTTGCAAAAAATACTGCAAAATTCCAGTATCTATGTCTGGTCTCATCTTGTCCTGATGCCCCATTCTCAATTGCAGCAACTAAAGCAGAAGCAGTCATTGCGGGTTGCTTTGTCGCCAAGGTTGCTCCAAATAGATAAATAGCTGTAAATCCGATCGCATAATTTATACTATAAAGTAAAGCATGTCCAAATTCGCTTGTCTCTACTTTACCTAAAAACAATTTCAGGATACACATAACGCCTACAATGATGCCGCCACCACAGGCCGAGCGAAACATGTTCCAATATTCTTTCTTGCTGGAGGTAATATAATGCTCTCCGGTCTGTGCGGTATGGTGCGTGATTTCGTAAGCCAATAATTGTGTACTCTGTCCAACAAGTTTGCGAATATTACTCTTACGGCAGTTGTAACCAATTAACGTCTGAGCAAAAGCAATACTTTTATCAACCTTTTCCTGCTCTTTATCAATAACCAAAAAAGAAATGATGCTTTAATTCTTTCCAATTGTTGCCGGATCCTTAATAAAGATTGATTGACCTTAATTGAGATGCCAAAACGATGAGAGTTTGCAAAGGCGGTATCAATATAATTTTCACATTGCTTATGCAAAACCAGGATTTGTTTATAAGCAAGATCATCGGAGGTCATAAAATGCAAGTTACCCGCTAAAAAACGATCGTTAAGTTCGCTAAACTCACGCATGATGGCAATAAATGGACTATCAAAATTTTGAAATTCAGGAACCATCTTGTTGACATCTGTTTCCATTGCCCTACCTGTAATACGTTGAACCAAAACTTCAAGACCATAGAGAATCTCCTTGATTTTGAAGTTGACATCGCTCTCGTATAATGAATTGAAATCACATATCAGATAGAGTCGTTGCAACTGATCATTGGGAATGACGGCAACCCAATCTGCATCTTGCGAATGATAGAAAAGCTGATTTAACACATATTGCAATGTTGATTTGGGAGGTTGTGAAGGAAGGTATTTCTCCGTTATTCTCTTTTTGATCTCATACCTAAAATCGGCATAACTGATAATTCCGGTATCTGAAATTAATTGATCAAAATCTTTATGATCAATAACTCGACGCACATAAGAAGAAAAACTGAACCTGACATCAGGTGAAGCTTCTAAATAAATCAATAATGGCGCAATATCGACCTGGTAATATAACGATCGTCGCTTTGGTCTAAAGATATCTATTAATGCAGCCAAAAAGTCCAGCTCGATGTAGGCTGGATCACTAAGTTGAGCCTCGAATCTCTCAAAAAGTTGTTTTATCTCTTGACTGGCATTTACTTTTTCTCTCATGTAGAACAGCTTGAAATTGCGTAATAATAAAATTAGAGTATGATGATGCTATTTACATTATAAAATACAGCAGGCATATGGCTGTTAAAAATTTCTCTTGTACTATTGGAAATTTCTAAAATGGTAAAACCTAAAGTCATCGTAATAATTCGTATACTTTTCATTTTTTACATTTCTTCAATGATAATGCCACTTTATCATTGCGTACAGAGAACTGATATGTTCCTCATCATCATATTAAGAGTTCTCTCAACTGACCTTATTGCTTAAATATACGACACAAATGATCAAATTGTGAGGAAAATAGTTAAAATCTGTTAAAATTCATGATCAATTATATTAATCGGCATACTAAATGCGTTTAGTATGTATTCATAATTTAGGTTAATAATTGGTTAGTTAAAACGCCTGGAGTTCCCCGCTTCAGGCGTTTTTTAGTACACCATATAACGTTGTCTTTTAGAAATTTAACGCTATCCTTAATTTTTGCTAGATCAAACAATAAAAATCACTTTGTCTAATTAATGATTAAAACGAACCAAAAGCTATAACCATTTAGTCCAATTTGATGAAAAATATTTATATTGCAGCTTAAACAGTATAAATCGAAACATAACCAAAACCGTGTTTCAATAAAGCTATAAATTATGAATCACCTTCATTTGTCACGCATGCGTTTTTACATTCTTTTTTTCTTTGGGCTATTTCTATTTACCGCTTCTGAAACCAAAGCGGCCGAAAAGGATGGTCAGCCTATGTTCTGGACTTGGTTGGATTACAGACCTACAAGCAATTTTGATTCCTTATGCCGTGAAATGCAATATCTAGGTATTGACGGAGTGATGCTCAATGCACCATCACCCGACGATTACAGAGTTGCTATCCCGATAGCACATAAGTATGGGATTAAAGTTGTGGCTTGGTTATGGACCATGAATCTAGAACATGATCGCGAGAAGATATTAAAGGAACATCCGGAATGGTTCAGTGTAAACCGTAATGGAAAAAGCCTAGCAGATACAACAGCATACGTCGGTTATTATAAATTTTTATCTCCAGTCTTACCTGAAGTCAAAGACTATATTAAAAAGAAAATTGAATCATACTGTGCTGTAGAGGGCTTAGATGGTATATCGATCGATTATCACCGCTATGTAGATGTTGTGCTCCCAACTACACTTTGGCCAATATAATATTGTTCAAGATCGCGAATATGCGGCATGGGATTATGGTTATCATCCCGTCGCAATCCAAAAATTTAAGGAACAATATGGCTATGATCCTAGAACACAAAAAGATCCTTCCAGTGATCTTAAATGGAGACAATTCCGTTGTGATCAGATTACAGATGTGGCTAATATGATCGCAGACGTTGTACATGCTAGTGGAAAAATTATGGCAGCATCGCCATTTCCAACCCCTAAAATGGCATCCCGTATGGTAAGACAAGATTGGGGAAAGTGGAATCTGGATATGGTATTCCCAATGGTATATAGTAATTTCTACACGGAAGATGCTAGTTTCGTCAGAGACTGTACAATTGAAAATGCAAGAGATAAAAATAAAATGACCAGCTTATATTGTGGGCTGATGGCTAGTAATAGCGATGCTATGTTTACAGAGATGGACGAAGCTTTAAATCATGGTGCACAGGGAATCGCAATTTTTACGGTAAACAGCATCCGTGATCCTAAAGTCAAAGAAAAATTTAAAAATTATACTGCACAGGCAAAAGCAAAAAAAGCGGCTAACGATGGAATAATGCCTCTTGTTGGGACGAATAAGGTTGAAAAAGATCCTTTCAAAAAAGAAGGTATTATGAATTTGATCACAGCTAAAATCCAAAAGATGGTATCTGGTTCAGAAACTGCAACCAGCCTTCCTGCGGTAAAATTATCAAGTTTCAAAAAAGTAGCTTCCTATGATGTTACAGAACGTTATTTGGTGTCTGATAAAATCAGTAATAAAAAATTCCACGTCACTTTTTATTTTTATGGAGGTATCCTATCAGGCTGGAATGTAGACGCAGTAAAAGAAACCGTGTAAAATTACTCATCCAAGAAATCGGAACATATTTCAATATAGAAAAGGGTTGATCATAGCGATGATCAACCCTTTTTAATTTAACTCAAGTGGTAACTCTGGTTCTTGAATTCCATAGAAGTATAATATTTATATTTCTCATTATCCAGTGGATAATCCCAACAGCCCATACGATGAAAGATTTCACCACCAAAACCCGTTTTAAATCGGTACAATCCATACATCGGATGTGACTCATCTGCCTGCGGAGCAACTCCAAAAAAATCATATTCAGTACAGCCTTTTTCTTTTGCGATTTGCATAGCACGCCATTGCAATGCATAGGTTGCCATATAATTTCTATTTTCTGTGGCTGATGCTCCGTAAAGATATGTCCCCCTATTTGCTGACACGACTAAAAACATGGCTGCTAACGGTTTGCCCTCGACCTCAGCAACTAATAAATGAACATCTGCCGGTGAAAGGGTATCATTAGCACGAGCAGAAAGTACAATTCTAAAATAGCTGATATCATGTAAAAAGAAATTATTCCGCACTGCAGTCTGTTTATACAGGTCATACCAAATCGCTAAACTATCCATACCAAGAGAGCGAATGTTGACTCCTTTTCGCTTTGCTAAATGGACATTATAACGCGTTTTGGCCTTCATTGCACCTAATAAGCTATCTTCATCTTTTCTCAAATCCATAAAAATGGTATTTGAAGGTAAAATATCGGTATTGGCTTTTCTTAAGTTCCAATTATTGGTATTAAAATTAAAACGGATTTCCTGAATTTTTTTATCCGGAACTCCTAACCAGTTGCCATTGATATCATAACAGTCATCGTCTTTTGCCCAATGTGATTCCCAAGATAAATCATAACGAATCATAATGCAGTTTTAGGTAAACAAGATCTTAAACTCTCGGACAATTGCTCCAAGAAATAGCCTTGATTTTCAACCGATGGTTCGATCTCTGGTCCATAGGGAACGTAGGCAATACTGTGCTCCTGATCGATAGCCTGAATCAAAATCAATAGATCTCCTATAAAATAGGCACTGTCTTCGGAATCGACATAAAGATCTGCTATTTTAGTTTTAAAATTAAATGCTTTTGAAGTTACACCCTGTAACCTTTTTACTTCAGACCAATAGGCCGTTTGCTGAATGATTGATGTTTGATAAATCTGTTTAATTTCTTTGTCTTCTATTTCGGCAATCATGACGTTTTTTAATATTAAATCAATGGGCATTGAAATTTGAAACTTCCGTTTTCAATTTCAATGCCCAAAACGACAAACATAACCATAAAGATTAAAGACGGCAAGTCCATTTGTCAGGGACTTGTTAAAATGAAGCATAATTATCAAAGATGCGAGATCTTCTTGCTGACTTCAAATAAGAAAAAGGGTAAAGTAAGACTTAAAAATTATGAGCACTCTTCAAATTGGCTTAAAAATTCAATAACCAACGAAGAGTACTACTGAAATAACCCACAGTTATTTGAACAATTCCATTAATTCTGCAATATTAACTTTACCGAAGTAAGCCGTTACATCATGCTTTTCCAGTAATTGTGCAAGGTGGACAGTCTCATGTTTTTGTCCGATCAATATAATCTCCAGCTCCTCAATTGGTTTTGAAGCAAAAAAATCTCCAAATATCTTCGCCTTTTCAATATACCCTTTATGGACATCTAAATGTATTTCAATAAATCCAGCAGGTATCTTTATCGCTTTCTTAAAATTGTAATTAGGAGAAAAGCCAAAATTCCATTCCCAGGTACTGTACTTTTCTGCTACCAATTTTTCGATCCCCAGAATATCTTCATCCGTTAGTTTATAAATCTTAGCTTCAGGATTATTCTTTCTCATCTCCTCAATCAACAATTGCTTGAAAGCTGAGACTGTCATATCTTGTGGTAAGTACTCATTCAGATTAATTACACGTGCACGATTGGACTTGACAGCTTTATCTATAAACTTCAAAGGATTAACTTTTAGCGCATCGCCCAGCACCTCCATCTGTGAACTAATCAATAACGTACCATGTTGGATCATTTTTCCATTTTTTGCAAGTTTGGCATTTCCACTAAATTTCTTCCCTTCAATCAACAGATCATTTCTCCCCTCCAATTTTGCAGGTATGTTCATACTATTTAACAACGATACGACGGGCTGAGTAAATGTCGAGAAATCCATAAAATCATTTTCGCCCAACAAGATGTGAAAAGAAAAATTCAGATTTCCAAGATCATGATAAACCGCTCCTCCCCCTGACATCCTTCGAACGACCTTTATTCCTTGAGCTTGAACATAATCCAAGTTAATTTCAGCTAATGTATTTTGAAATTTGCCTATGATAATTGAAGGTGCATTAATATACAGAAGGAAAATAGCTTCTTTTGGGTATTTATATAATAAGTATTCTTCCGATGCTATATTAAAATAAGCATTATTAGAAGGTGAATCGATAATCAACATAAGATTGAAATTTTAACAAAAATAATAAGTTTTTGACAGAAAGACGATGCCGGGCCTTCAGTGCTTTATACAGGATCAAGTCTGGTCATTAATACCTTCATAAATAAACAGTTTTAATCTCTAACAATGAAATAGCTTCAATAATTGAAAAAAGGGGAACATGGATTAAGAAAAATATTAAATGAAACCATTATATTTACAAGAGAAGAGCTATTAAAATAACGTTAAATACTTTTCCACGAAGTGTATTACGCTGCTTTTTTTATCAACTATACTTCGTTCAGATTACATTAGAGAAATAAATGATTAGAATTTTATTGCAAAATAATAGATCGTGCATATTAAAGAAATAAGGGATGCCAGAAGAAACAGAAAAAAAAATAGCGATCTTAATTGATGCTGATAATATCTCCTATAAAAAGATAGAAGAGATATTGAATGAAGTAAAGCGATATGGGATCCCTACTATCAAGCGTATTTATGGAGACTGGACTAGTCCTTATGTTGAAAACTGGAAAGACAGTCTTTTGACTCATGCTATAACACCTATTCAGCAATACAGTTATACGCAGGGCAAAAACTCGACCGATTCGGCTTTGATCATAGATGCCATGGATATTCTACACTCGGATCGGGTAGATGGATTTTGCATTGTTTCAAGTGACAGTGATTTCACACGTTTAGCAACTAGGCTACGTGAATCAGGAAAACTTGTCATTGGCATAGGAGAAAGAAAAACACCAAAACCGTTCATATCTTCATGTGATAAGTTTATTTATGTGGAAATTCTTGAGAAAGAAGTTTCAAAAAAGGCGGTAAAAAAGAAAAACAATAATACCAGTCCGACGCCATCACCAATTGAACGGAATAAAATATCAGCATTGGATGAAGAGACGCTCGAACTATTAAAAGATACTGTAGATGATACGGCTGATGAAAGCGGATGGGCATTTTTAGGGGAAATTGGTAGTTTATTTAATAAAAGAAAACCTGATTTTGATGCCCGTAATTATGGATATGAAAAAATATCGCATCTTTTCAAGGCTTATAAAGAAGATTTTGAGATTGAAGAACGGAATACTGAAAAATCAAGAATAAAGAATTACTACATTAGAAATATCATCAATAAAGTCACACCGGCTACTCCTGCCGTCCCGAAAGCGGAGCATACTACTCCTAATCAATTAAAAACGACACAGTCTCACTCCAGTTCCGCGCAAACAGGACATAAAGGACATAATCAAGGAAAGCAAAACAATCCGGGGCAAAATAAAGTGGTAAATACACCGAATTCCACCAAAACAGAAAGTGTATCTAGTCATCAAGGAAAGACTGTGAATACGCAGAATCCCCCTGATCAAGCAGAAAATACCTCCGGAAATCAAAAACAAGAAAATACAAAATCAAGTTCTGCGAAATCCAAAAGTGCGACCAATAATCAGAAACAAGGGAAAGGGCAAGCTCACACTGAAAAAGCTGAAATTACTGTAACTAATCAAGGTAATGCAGACAATAATGCTTCAGAAGCTACTCAAACAACTGATGGAACACCTTCAACAGTAAAAAATACAACAATAAATTTAGAAACGGCAATCCTTCCCTCTAAAGGAAATCAGATCACTGCAGAAGATGTTACTAAAAATCAGATTAGGATAACGAAGGATCTAAAACAATTGTTCCCAAATAAGACAAAAAAAATCCGAATTCTTATTGATAATGAATATGAGTGTTCCTTTTCATATAGAAGGGATCGTTCACATGTGCTCAGTCTGGGAACTGCTGCCGCACAAGAGTTGGAACTTGAAGCAGGAATATCCATTAAAGTTACAAAACTAGGCGAAAACTCTTATCAATTAGAGAAAGTGATTAAAGAAAGTAACTAAAATTACTGTAAATCATGTAACATTGTTAATGTAACACCATTAATAATAATTAGTTTATCTTTTGGCATAAAATTTGAAATAACTTTTATTCATAGTTTAGATTAATAATTGGTTAGAAAATGCCTAAGGCTCCCAACCTGAGGCATTTTCATTTTTAAACCTTTATGCTCAGGTTCAGAATATTCTCAAATACTCCTCTAACCCTTAATTAAACACCTTTTAATCTAATAAACTAAAAGCTTAACATAATTTTAATTTAGGATAATTAACAAATTACTAAACGAAATATTAAAAATCAATATCATAGTTTTATTGTTATAGTATATAAATAAGCCATGCATAAATGATTTCCAAAACCGAAGTGAACTTAAAAGTACACAGTATGTATAGGGCAATATAAAAAGTTATGAGCTAACTTCCGGAACAATCAAATACCTAATGGATTACCAATAGCATTAATCCATTCGTAAAACAGGACAAAGACATGACGTAGGAAATTTATGGCAATCGTAATTCAGTTAGGCTATGTGCATTTGTAAATTCATCCGGATAAAATCTTATTTTTAGAACAGCCCAGAAGCCTTGATTTAATTTAGCAAAAAAAGTGTAACGAAACAACAAGACCCTGTACTTACTAACAAACAGAAAGGAACATATCCTTAAGCAGTAGGTTTATGAAAAGAAATAAGGCATTACTAATTAAAACATTTGCAAAAGCATAATATGCAGGCAGACTCTTTAATCGAAAAAACATTTTTAAACCTAGTAGAGGTTCACAAAGGCATCTTGCATAAGGTCGCTCGATTGTACATGGACAGTTCGGAAGATCGGGAAGATTTGCAACAGGAAATCATCATACAATTGTGGAGATCCTATCAGAACTTTAAAGGAGAGAGTGCCTTTTCGTCCTGGATGTACCGGGTGGCTATTAACACAGCCATTTCCTATTTTAAAAAAGAAAAACGAAGAAGTGATGTGTATACTTACGACAATATAAAAGAGCCTGAAAATGAAGATTACAATCCTGAAAAAGATAGACAGCTAGAGATTTTTTACCAGGCGGTACAGGAACTAAATGCGGTGGAAAAAGCTTTGATCTTTTACTTTATGGAAGGACTATCGCATCGAGAGACAGGTATACAGCTCGGTTTAAGTGAAGGAAATGTACGTGTAAAATTGAATAGAACGAAAGAAAAATTACAACAAATCATAAAAAAAACAAATTATGAATCTTGATGAATTAAAAACGGCATGGAATTCCGAAAGCACAAATGATGTGCGTATTCCATCAAAAATAAAACAGCTCGGGCAGGCTAAGCATCCTTTAGATAAACTAAAACGGAAAATGAAAAATGAATGGTATATGCAGATTATAGCTATCCTATTTTTACTATTCTTTCCACAAGTCATGCATATCCATCCATCGTTGTATATTATTTATTACACATCTTATGCTTTGCTGGTTATAATCTCAGTTTATTATCTCAGCCTTTTCCGTTTATTTTACAATAAGATCAACGATTATACAGCCGATACAAAGGATAGTCTATTGGAAATATACTATGAGCTTAAAATTAATATTGAGCGATACCATGCCTTTGGTTTTCTTTTACTTCCCGTAGCACTTGTGGCTATTGCATTATATGTAAATACAATTAAATTAGAAAGAGGTGAAAGTTTTCCTGCAGAATCTCACAGCGATATCATATCGTTTATCATTCTTACATTGGTTGTCAGTTTTACATTTATTTTATCCATTCTGGCTTGGACAAGATATTTTTATAGTCCTTATCTCCTGCAGTTGAAAAAAATATTGGATGAACTGAAAGAAGAAGAACTTAAAGAGAATGAGTTTAATATAAATCATTCGAATGAAAATATACAAAAAGACGGTAGGCAATAAACGATATCAAAAATCAATTACAGAAAAAAGCATTTGCTGAACGGCAAATGCTTTTTCCATTATATGTTGACATCTCGATTACACCAATTGTTTTAGTGCAATTTCATATGCTTTTGAAGACAGATGTATTTTGGATTCTGATATTGCTCTAATCCGATCTATAGCTTGCCCGATAACACGAGATACATCCGAAAATAACGCATCATCAGAAATTTCTACATTGGGTTGCATCAGATAGGCAAACACACGAGCCATACCACAATTTGCTATAAAATCTGGAATGACAGAGACTTGAGAATCGGCATATTCCATGACCGGTCCATAAAATATTTCCCGATCTGAAAAGGGAACATTCGCTCCAGAAGCAATCAACTCCAATCCGTGTGTGACTAATTCGCTTACCTGTTCTTTTGAAACCAAACGAGAAGCAGCTGCCGGAATAAAAATAGATGCACCCATACGCCAGATCTGGCTATTGACTTCTTCAAAAGATAACAAATCTGGGCTTGCTAGTTCATTTCCTTTACGATTTAAAAATAGTGCAGTGATCTCGTCTTCTGTAAAGCCCAACGGATTTATTAAACCTCCTGCCCGGTCAATAATGCCTACAATCTTAACCCCTAATTTGCTTAAATAAAATGCAGCCGCCGCGGCTACATTCCCCCATCCCTGTATAATTGCACTTTTACCAATACAATCGGTATCGTAACATCTGTAAAAGTGTTTAACAGCTTCTGCCACACCATAACCAGTAATCATGTCAGCAATTTTGTATTTGCGCTTCATATCCGGACTGTACTGCGGGTCTTCCAAAACTTTAGAAACACCGTACCGCAACTGCCCTATCTGATGAATTCGTTCATTTTCACGCACATTAAAATGTCCATTCAATACCCCCTCTTGCGGGTGCCAAAGACCATACTGTTCTGTCAAAGGAATAACATCATGAATTTCATCGACATTCAGATCACCGCCTGTACCATAGTAATTTTTAAGTAACGGAGTGACCACCTTAAACCATCTATCCAGTACTCCTTTTTTTCGTGGATCGGAAGGATCAAAGTTAATTCCAGATTTAGCCCCACCGATTGGAGGTCCAGAAACTGTAAATTTAACCTCCATGGTTTTAGCCAATGATTCAACTTCATTTTTATCTAACCCCTTTCTCATGCGTGTCCCCCCTCCTGCAGCGCCTCCACGCAAAGAATTAATAACGATCCAGCCTTCAGCCTCTGTTTCCGTATCTTTCCATTCAAATACAATCTCAGGTCTTTTACGCTCAAACGCCTGCAGCAGATCTTTCATGTTTTCCATATTCTCGCTAATCTATGATTATAAATTTCCTCGCTTTTCCTGTTCACGTTCTATTGCTTCAAACAAAGCTTTAAAATTTCCAGCACCAAAACTCTGAGCACCTTTACGTTGTATGATTTCAAAAAACAAAGTTGGTCGATCTTCTACTGGCTTAGTAAAAATCTGTAAGAGATAACCTTCATCATCACGATCAACAAGTATTCCGAGGTCTTGAATAATTTTTATTTCTTCATCAATTTGACCGACACGATCGGGTAACATATCATAATACGCTTCTGGTGGCGCTCCTAAGAATTCAACACCTCGCGCTTTCAGCTCTTTTACTGTTTTGACAATATCTTTCGTCGCTAATGCGGCATGCTGTACTCCTTCACCTTCATAAAACTCCAGATACTCTTCAATCTGCGATTTCTTTTGTCCCTCTGCAGGCTCATTAATCGGAAATTTCACATATCCATTGCCATTACTCATCACTTTGCTCATCAATGCAGAATATTCGGTATTGATCTGCTTATCATCAAAAGAAAGTACATTAACGAAGCCCATAACCTGCTGATACCACTCGACCGTTTCATTCATCTTGTTCCAACCGACATTCCCCACACAATGGTCAATATATAGCAAGCCTACTTCTTCTGGCTGATAATCACTTTCCCAGACTTGATAACCTGGTAAAAATACACCGTTATAATTTTTACGTTCTACAAATAGATGAACCGTTTCTCCGTAAGTATATATACCTGAGGTAACTGCCTCTCCATATTCATCAGATAATACCTGTGGCTCCTGATACACTTGAGCACCTCGCTTAGTTGTTTCTTCAAAAGCTTTTGTAGCATCATCTACCCAGAGGGCAAGAATCTTAACGCCATCACCATGCTTTTTAACATGTTCTGAAATGAGGTGGTCTGATCGTAATGCGGTAGTCAACACCAGACGAATCTTACCTTGTCTTAAAACATAGGATGCACGGTCCCGTACCCCCGTTTCTGGACCTGCATATGCTTCGGACTGAAATCCAAAAGCCGTCTTGTAAAAATGTGCGGCCTGCTTCGCATTGCCCACATAAAATTCAATATAGTCAGTACCGTTAATGGGCAAAAAATCTTGCGCCAAAGCTATTTTTTCAGCAAAAGTCTGTTTCATTTTAGATTTCTTTTATAATTTATTATTAACTCAACCAGGATTTAAAATATTCTTGATCTTCAATTTCCAAAGCTTCTTCTGTCAGCATTAATGGTCTAAAAGGGTCGATCATAACCGCTAATTCATCGGTCTGTTTCTGACCGATACTTTTCTCCACTGTTCCAGGATGCGGACCGTGAGGAATTCCTCCAGGATGTAGCGTAATTTGACCACGCTCTACACTTTTACGGCTCATAAAATCGCCATCTACATAATATAGAACCTCGTCGGAATCCACATTGCTGTGGCTATAAGGAGCTGGAATCGAGTCCGGATGATAATCATATAGACGTGGACAGAAACTACAGACAACAAAACTGTCGGTTTCAAAGGTCTGATGTACCGGTGGCGGTTGATGCAATTTCCCCGTAATAGGCATAAAATCATGGATTGAAAACGCCCAAGGATAGTGATAACCATCCCAGCCAATGAAATCAAAAGGATGACTACCATATATATACGGATATATTAATCCCTGTTTTTTAATTTTCACTTCAAAGTCACCTAATGAATCATTAGTCTCTAATTGTGACGGTTTTCTAATATCCCGTTCATAAAATGGTGCATGTTCCATCAATTGGCCAAATTCATTTCGATAACGCTTTGGTGTATGGATCGGCGAAAAGGATTCGATAATAAATAATCGATTTTCAGATTGATCAAAATGAATCTGATAAATCACACCGCGAGGAATAACAATATAGTCACCATATGAAAATGGAATCTGACCATAACCTGTTTTAACGACACCTGATCCCTGATGAATAAAAATAATTTCATCTGCTTGACTATTTTTATAAAAATAATCCGTCATAGATTGTCTAGGAGCTGCTAAGGATATATGCAAATCATCATTGACCAGAACCGGTACCCGACTTTCCAGATAATCGTCTTTCGACTTTATAGCAAATCCTTTTAGACTCGTGTGTTTCAAATGCTTTCGCCGTGCTATTTTAGGAGACACATCATAGGGTTCTCCAATCTGTTTAACTAATGTTGGCGGATGACAGTGATAAACCAACGAATATGTGCTTGAGAATCCGTGTGTAGAAACCAGTTCTTCGGAATACAAAGCACCATTAGGTTTCCGAAATACGGTATGCCTTTTAGAAGGAACTTCCCCAATTGATGATAAATTGGCATAAGTAAATAAGTTTTAAAAAGTGAAATGATATATATAGTGAAGCATGGATCAAACGAATGAAACAAGCACAGATAAATAAGAAAAGAGGAAAAATTTAATACTGCGCAAACACCACAGCAGCGATCAAGGCCTTCAAGAAAGCACTCATTCCGAAAATGACTCTTACATATGTGAGTCTGCTGGTGTTCATAATTGGATTTTTGTTTATATCAAATATAATATTTTAATTTTTAATAATTCATAAAAAACAAAGAAGTTAACCCCGAACTTCCTATATTTAACCAAATTACATCAAACACGGTGTACAAAAATTCTTTTTTAACGTTGAAAACGTACATATAAATAAAAGAGAAAACCGATTTCAATACTATATTCATGACATTATGAAACTTGTTACCTGTATTCTGGAAGATAGTGAACACCTTGCTTTTTTAATTGGTACATCTATATATCCTTGTGGGAATGTTGATTCTAAATTTCCAGATTCTATGGATAAATATCTCCATGCAGCTTTAAGTATCAAAGCCGCCATGAAGGATGCCTATCAAAAGCTTTTTAGTTCAAAAAATGAAGAAACACACCATACACTTGCTAACACAATTTTAGAAGCTCCCATACCCCGTCCAGGTTCTTTACGCGATGCTTATGCATTTCGTCAGCATGTAGCAACCTCCCGTAGAAACCGTGGTTTAGAGATGATTCCTGAATTTGATCAATTTCCTGTCTTCTATTTTTCAAACCACCGTGCTATCTACGGTCCAGGCGCTGTTTCCTGCATGCCCAAACATTTAGACAAACTTGATTTTGAATTGGAAGTTGCTATTGTTATTGATAAACAGGGTAAAAATATACCTGCATCAGAAGCGGACTCTTATATTGGTGGCTTCATGATCATGAATGATATCAGTGCCCGAACATTACAGATGGAAGAAATGAAACTTAACTTGGGGCCTGCTAAAGGAAAAGATTTTGCGACGGTGATAGGCCCCTGTCTAGTTACAGCAGATGAATTGGAAAAATATCGTGTTGATCCGCCCATGGGCCATATTGGCGTCTGTTATGATCTTGAAATGACCTGCTCAGTTAATGGAAAATTAGTATCCAAAGGAAACCTGCGCGATATGAACTGGACGTTTGCTGAAATCATAGAACGTGTATCCTATGGTGTTGAAGTATTTCCAGGAGATGTCATCGGCTCAGGTACTGTTGGTACTGGTTGTTTTCTGGAGCTTAATGGGACTGCGAAGCTGCATGATCCATCTCATAAAGAACAATGGTTACAGATCGGCGATCAAATCGTAATGGAAGTTACCGGTTTAGGTCGATTACAAAATTATATTATCGCCGCAAATCATTAAGAACACTAAATTAAATAAGCTACTCAACATATGACTACAGAAAAAACAACAGTAATAGATCCAGTTGAACAACAAGCAATATTTGATAATCTTATCAAATATGCGGTAGCTCCGCGTCCTATCTGTTTTGCAAGTACAATTGATGCGGCAGGAAATGTCAACCTGAGCCCTTTTAGCTACTTTAATTTTATGTCTCAGCAACCCCCTATCTGTGTTTTTTCACCATTGCGGCGAATGCGCGACGGTTCTACTAAACATACCTTGGACAACATGCTAGAAGTACCAGAGGTTGTTATTAATATTGTGAATTATTCCATGGTGCAGCAACAGTCTCTCGCAAGCACCGAATATGGAAAGGGAATTAATGAATTTGATAAATCAGGTTTTACAGCTATTGCTTCAGATCTGATCAACCCTCCACGTGTGGCAGAATCACCAGTTCAATTGGAATGTAAAGTTCATGAAATTATCAATCTCGGTGATGGTCCGGGAGCAGGAAATCTCGTTATTGCAGAAATAGTCCGGATGCATATTCATGAAAACTTACTAAATGATAAAAATGAAGTCTCACAGGAATCACTTGATCTCGTTGCCCGTTTAGGTGGGAATTGGTACAGTCGCGTAACAAAAGAATCACTCTTCGAAGTTCCAAAGCCACTCCGCAATTTAGGTATAGGAGTTGACGCACTTCCCGAACATATCCGTTATTCGGATATTCTTACGGGAAATCAATTGGGTCGATTGGCAAATGTAGAGCAATTACCTGTATTGAATGACGAGAAGACTTTATTAGTAAATCCTGAAATTATAGCAATCTGGGAACAATCTCACGAAGATCTTGCCCTAAGACGTAAGTTGCTCCAGATGTATGCCGCAAAACTGTTAGACCAAGGTGAATTGGTTTCAGCTTGGCAAATTCTTTTATTAAGAGTCTAATATTAAAATACCGTTCAAAATACCTACTGCCATGAGATATCAAACCAATAGCTCATGGCAGTTCTTTATTACTTAGCAGTCCTGGAAAGATTTATTAGTATCCCTGGATACATTTTTAAATTTCGTTCTAATCGTAGATATGCATTACTTAGGTCCTAAAAGCAATGCTATTTGGTCGTTTTTAGCTAAGTTAATGCCATCCAAAATCAATTTACTCCAATGTTGATGATCTTGAATAATTTCCAGCAATCGATTTTCAATTTGAGTTGCTAACAAATGATCTCCATCATGAATAGCCAATTCCAGTGTTTCAATATAAGCAAGCCAATCTTCGGGATAGTTATGTGTTATATTCTGATAAATCTCACTAAGTGAAACATCCGGTTCTTGACCTGTTCTTCGGTCACGAATAACTTTATAAAGCTTATTTTTTGATTTTTCGACCTCATTTTGCTGATGTACGATTGTTTTAGTTTCTGACACAAAGGCTCCTTGCTCATAAGCTTCTTTATCTGCTGCTCCACAAAAAACCGATACAATCTGTTTCCCTACAGCCATGTCATAAGTTCCCCATTCTGGATCAAATAGAATCTGACAGGATCTACTATCGACAACCTGACATGGGGAAAGGTAATCAATTGATTTTTTTATCCCGCTGTTCTATAGACTGAACAACTCCTCTTACCTCAATTCCAGAAGTAAAGATAAGTGTGGTGTGCTGCCCTATTTCAATGCCATATTCTTTTAGATCAGCAGCATCAAAATCTTCCAGTGCTTTGACTGCTCCTAACAGATACCCAACAGGAGACCCAAATCCATCAGCGTGATACGTCTTTCCATGACCAGAAAGCTGTCTATCTGCATAAGCTAATGCCGTTGGACCAACAGTCTTGATATATTCTATTTCACTCCCAGCAATACCTGTCTGAAAAAGTCCGGAGACCTGCAATCCGGAGTTATACACAATCGTACATAGGTTCTTACAGGCAATAGCCTTTTCCAAACCAACTTTTCCCCCTACCCGAAATGACATGGTATTGGCAAATTGATCTAAAACCTCTCGCAACTGATTAAAATCTTCCGTAACAAACAATTGAGGTTGTGGCTTCGTAATATCGTATGAATATGCTAATGCTTTCAATGAATAAGGTAATTTTGGGACTTCTTTACGCATACAGGACGCACTTTCTCCAATTGATGACAAAAGCCCTGCCCCATAAATTTTGGGATCATCTACTGTTCCAATTAGTCCATACTCAACCGTCCACCAATGCAATCTACTCAATAATGCCATTTCGGAAGGTTCACCCATATTTTCTTGTATCGCAATAAGCTTTGCTTCTGCACTTGACAGCTGCTCTTCGGTTGCACTACTACTTCTTTAAGGATAGAAAGGTTTCGAATTGCCTCGTACAGTTCAAAATCTTTCTCTGAAAACATTGCCTTTGTACCAATCTCCCCAAAATATTGCAAATATGCCGCATACTCAGGCTCTCCAATGATCGGAGCATGTCCAGATGATTCATGAATAATATCTGGTGCAGGAGTATATTCAATATGTTCAATCTGACGTATATCTGCTGCTACCACGAGTACCCGATAAGCTTGAAACTCCATAAAAGCTGCAGGAGGAATAAAACCGTCCACTGTAGCCGCTCCCCAACCCATATGTTTAAGACTGTCGTTCATCGTTTGCAGATTTGGGATTTCCTCAATCGTTAATCCTGCTTTATGAAGCCCTGGAATATAGGGATAATATGCAATATTACGGAGATATGCATAGTTCTGACGCATGACATAGCGCCACACAGCCTGATCAATTGCCGTATAACGATCATATTGTTGCGGTACAATAAAACGTTTCAGATGTTGGGGTAAGCGATTTAATACTGGGTTGCCGTAAGTTTCCATTTATAATTGAGCTATAAACAAATTTAACTTATTTTCTTGAAGATAAACGATAGCATATGAAACAGTTAGGTGTAGAAAAATCTATTTACACAAGCAAAAATGACAAGATTAGCAATGAAATCTTGTTCTTTTTACAATCTTCTTTGCACTAAGTTGAAATCATCTAACTAAAAGTCCGGATTAACTCAAATTTTCGCAAAAATTAATGATTCCTATATATCATAAACATATGCGCTTGCCCGTATGCAGCATGTTATATTTTAAAATGCAAAAAGCTCCTATTAAATCCCATCATACTTTGTAATAGTCATCTTTTCTAATAGCATACAGAACGTTGATACGGTTAGGTTCACCATGATAAGCCACTTCTTCCAAAGCTATTTTTTGTGCCCCTAATCTCTCCATTGCTTTTTTGATCTTTCATTATTATTCCCAACATGAAAATATACAGTATCCACATGATCAAATATATAATCGAGCATCATTTTTTTTACTTGAGGATTTACACCAATGCCCCAGGTCTTTGTACCATAAAAAGTGTAACCGATGAAAATACTGTTATCATCGGAACTATAATTGTAAAAACGTGTACTTCCTAAAATTTCATCGGACAGTTTATCCTGGATTAGGTAGGCACCTTTGCTGATTACCGCACCTTCAAAGAAATTTTCAAACACAGGTCTTTTATACCGATCTTTATTAGGGTGTTGCTCCCATACTTTAGGATCATTAGCGACAGCGAAAAGCCTTTCAAAGTCATTATCCTGTAGTGGAACTAGTCTGATCTTATTATTTTGGAGTGGTGCTTGAATAGAAAATGGAATCATTGCATATATATTTTAATAATAGAAATTCAATTGAGTAAGCTTTGTCTCTATAAAAAATGAGCTCCCGAACAACAAATTAAGAAAACCATTCGTTAATTCAACAGGGATCTATGAAATATTTCTGGAAATTTATTATTTTCGTTTTTTTTCCGGCAGGTTATGGTTAAATAATAAAAGAAGGGCTAAAAATCTAAATAACAGACTGTTTTTTACCGTGTTTTAATTGCATTACAATAATTTCACATATTTTGTCAACAGCAACTTTATCAAAATTATATTCTAAACAATAAAACTAAAACGGTATCATAACTAGACCGTTTTGCAAAACGGTTCAAAAAAAGTGATTCATCGTAATCATTTTGTCACAATCTTAATATTTTTCATACTGTTGTAGAAATTATCCTATTTTTACACCTCCTTTACAACTCTTTTTAGAAAAGAGAAAAAGGCAGAATAAATAAAATACTCATTAGAGATAATAAAATTAAACTAAATACCAAAAGGCGGATCATACTTGAATATGATAACCATAATATATGAATACAACTCTCCCGAATAAACTTACGCTGCAATTACCGCAATCGGAGGTTATATCCCTCAAAATAAACGAACAAATTCTGACTTAGAAAAATTATGTGATACGAATGATGAGTGGATCATCAAAAGAACTGGTATCAAAGAACGCCGCATCTTAGAAGAAGAATTAGCGACTTCTGACATGGCCGTTCGTGCGATTCAGGATCTCGTAGCAAAGTATGGTAAAGATTTAGCTGAAGTAGATGCAATTTTAGTAGCCACTTCAACTCCTGATATGCCCATGCCAGCGACTGCGAACATCATCGCTGAAAAACTAGGTCTTACAAATGTTTGGGCTTTTGATATAAACGCTGCTTGTTCTGGTTTTCTATATGCGCTGGATATGGGTGCTTCACTTGTTGAGACAGGACGATACAAAAATGTACTTATCGTAGGGGCTGATAATATCAGTACTTATGTCGATATCCTTGACCGTTCAACCAACATCCTATTCGGAGATGGTGCTGGAGTTGTATTACTACAACCTTCTACAGAAGGAGGTGTTATGGACGCATACTTGAGAAGTAACGGAGATGGTCGCGCTTTCCTAAATATTGAAGCAGGTGGAACCCAATATCCAATAAGCTTATCGGATAATGATACACAAAAAAGATACTTACGTCAAGACGGTAAAACCGTATTTAAACAAGCAGTACAATCAATGAGTGATGCCTGCACGCAGGTCATGCAGCGCAACAACTTAACCGTTGAGGATATCAACTGGGTAGTACCACATCAAGCAAACCAACGTATTATCGATGCTGTAGGTCGATCATTAAATATTCCTGAAGGCCGTACCTTAAGTAATATTGAGTACCTTGGGAATACAATCGCAGCGACAATTCCATTATGTATCTGGGAAAATGTAAAACAGATGAAGACTGGAGATCTTGTTATGTTAACAGCTTTTGGGGCTGGTTTCTCTTGGGGCGCAAGCTTATTCCGTTGGATGATATAATAAACTCACATTAGTAAGAAATGATATATAAAATAGGTCCGCTAACTGTAGCAGACCTATTTTTTTGTTTTATTTTTAATATTTATAGTTAACTCTACCAATAAATCATATATAGCGCAGTCGTTAACAAAATGATCAACAATGCCCCAATGACGAAACCTGTATGTGGCTTGAACATTGTTCGGTCCACTTCCAATCCTTTTGATACAACACCATTTCGCTGATCGATTAAACTAATGATCAACATACCCATAATACAGATGACAAATACAAAACCCATGCGGTCTAAAAATGGAATTTCGTACAGTCCTGACGCTTTATTTAAAACAGAAAAACCAGTCGAACTTAAAAACGACAGATCTGCTATATGCGGTAAAAATTTAAATAGAACAGATAAAATAAACCCACCTATTGTTGCAAATAAAGCTGCATTTGAAGTTGTTTTCTTCCAGAAGAATCCCAAAATGAACATGGCAAAAATACCTGGAGAAACAAATCCGGTATATTCTTGAATATATTGAAAACCACCTTTACTATCTATCCCTAAATGAGGTGCTATGATCACCGCAAGTACCATCGAAAATATAATGGTTATTTTACCGACATTGACCAATTGCTTTTCACTTGCTTTTTTATTGAATACCTTCTGGTAAATGTCCAATGAAAAGATAGTTGCAATACTATTCGATTTACCAGCTAATGAAGCAACTACTGCTGCAGTCAAAGCGGCAAATGATAGACCTTTTAAGCCCGAAGGAAGCAAGTTTAATAATACTGGATATGCACGATCTGGATTTACCTCACCATTCTGAAGCATTTCAGGTTGAAATAACCCATCCTTCCATAACACATACGCAGCTATTCCCGGTAAAACAACAATAATCGGCATCAAAAGCTTGAGGAATGCTGCAAACAAAATTCCGTTTCTAGCCGTTTTAAGATCTGCACCTAAAGCTCGTTGCGTAATGTATTGATTACAGCCCCAATAATTCAGGTTTACAATCCACATCCCCCCAATAAGAACAGTAAGCCCTGGTAAATCCAAATAATTCTCGTTATCCTGATGTAGGATCATATGAAAATGATCCGAGGCTTTAGTAGCCATAATCTGATATCCTTCTAGCACCCCTTCTCCACCGTAATTTTCTGCCACTAATTTCAGCGCCAAATACGTGGTTGCCAGACCTCCTAGAATCAAGAAGAAAACCTGAATAACATCTGTAAACCCAATAACCCGCATTCCTCCTAATGTAATAATAACAGCAAAGCAAGCGATAGCATACATACACACTTCTAAGTCGAAACCCGAAATGCTACTAACTGCGAGTGCTCCCAAATACAAAATTGAGGTTAGATTGACTACTACGTACAACATCAACCAAAATACAGCCATAATCATAGCAACGGTGCCGTTGTAGCGTTGATGCAGAAATTGAGGCATCGTAAATATCTTATTTTTAAGATATACCGGAATAAAAAACACCGCAACAATAATCAATGTCACAGCTGCCATCCATTCATAAGTAGCAATAGCAAGACCCATCTTAAAGCCCGAGCCGCTCATACCGATAAACTGTTCGGCAGAGATGTTAGATGCAATCAAAGAAGCGCCGATGGCCCACCAAGTTAGTGAGCCTTCTGCTAAAAAATAATCTTTAGAATCGGTACCATTGAGTTTGGTCTTCTTTTGCCGATAGACCCAAATACCGTACCCCGATACGATGATAAAGTAGATGAAAAAAACCAAATAATCTTTGGTCGCCAAGATATTATTCATATAATTAGAAGTAGGTTTATAATAAATGAATAATGTGCTATATATAACGGTTGATCAAATTCTCCATAAATTCCTGTTGACCACTCACCAACTTTGGTTCTCCTTCACGAATAGCATAAGCACGAAGATCTTCAAGAGATAGCTTCCCTTGTTCAAAATCTGCTCCTGCACCTGTATCAAAACTACTATAACGCTCTTTTCTCAATTCTCTATAAGGGGAATTTTGAAGTAAATTATCTGCAGTAACCAATGCGCGTGCAAAATTGTCCATACCACCGATATGTGCATAGAATAAATCCAAAGGATCTGTAGAATTACGTCTCACTTTAGCATCAAAATTGACACCTCCACCTTGTAATCCTCCTGCTTCAAGAATAATCATCAGTGATTCTGTCAATTCGGTTAAGTCTGTTGGAAATTGATCCGTATCCCATCCATTTTGATAATCACCACGGTTTGCATCAATTGATCCCAATAAACCAGCATCAGCAGCAACCTGTAGTTCATGTTGAAATGTATGGCCCGCTAATGTGGCATGATTTACTTCAAGATTAAATTTAAAGTCATCCATTAGATCAAATTCACGAAGAAATCCAATCACTGTTGCGGCATCGTAGTCATATTGGTGTTTTGTTGGTTCACATGGCTTTGGCTCAATGAAAAACGTACCTTTAAATCCATTTTTACGTGCATAATCTTTTGACATATGTAGAAATTTCGCTAAATGCTCTTTCTCTCTTTTCATATTTGTATTAAGCAAGGACATATACCTTCACGGCCACCCCAGAATACATAATTCTCACCGCCTAATGCAATCGTTGCATCAATTGCCGCTTTAACCTGAGCACCTGCATGGGACAAAACATGAAAATCAGGATTGGTAGATGCTCCATTCATGTAGCGATGGTGACTGAATAAATTTGCTGTTCCCCATAGCAATTTCACACCACTCTGTTGCTGTTTCTCTTTTGCATAAGCAACAATCTCATCAAGATGGCGTTCATTTTCATGAATATCATCGGTATAATCCACTAAATCAACATCATGAAAACAGTAATATGGCAACTGCATTTTCGTCATAAATTCAAAAGCAGCATCCATTTTATCTTTTGCACGCTCCATGATTGTTGCTTTCTTATCCCATGGAAAAAAATGCGTTTGACCACCAAATGGATCTGCCCCATTACCATTAAAAGAATGCCAATAGGCACAGGCAAATTTAAAATGCTCTGCCATGGTTCTTCCTGCGACAACACGTGTCGGATCATACCAGCGGAAAGCCAACGGATTGTCTGAATTTACACCCTCAAATTGAACTTGTTCTACATGTTTAAAGAACACATGATTTCCTGTCAAAATTTTCATCTTATCTTAATTTATAGTTTGTCTTCTAATAATTGTTTCCATTTAACATATACTTCTTCATATTGCGAAGTATGTTCTGGTTCGATTATTTTGTATTTTCGAAGCCCCTTAAAAGCTTCTTGTCGATCCGCAAATATGCCTATACCCAAACCGGCCCCTAAAGCAGCTCCAACACTACCATCATTATCATATAGCTCTACGGGTGTGTTTGTTACCCCTGCAAATGCTTCTTGAAAAACAGGGCTCAAAAACATATTGGCATGACCGGCTTTAATGACTTGCGGTGTGATCCCGTTTTCCCTTAACAGATCTAATCCATAGCGGAAGGAAAATGCTATTCCTTCTTGTGATGCCCTCCAAAGATGAGCCGTGCCATGTCTGAGGAAATCTAAATTTTGGATATGTGCTCCTATTGTTTTGTTATTCAACATCCGCTCGGCACCATTTCCAAAAGGCAGAATATTTACCCCTTCAGATCCAATTGGTATACGTGAAGCTTTCGCATTCATACTTTCATAATCATTTCCGTTACCAGTGACCTGACTGATCCAGCTATTTTGTATCCCTGTCCCATTGATGCACAATAGCACACCCAATCGTTCCGATTCGAACTCATAATTAACATGCGCGAAAGTATTTACTCGAGATTGCGGATCATGTGCTCTTTGATCAGTAACCGCATAGATAACGCCAGAGGTACCTGCAGTGGCAGCAACTTCTCCTGGTTCAAAAACATTCAAGGATAATGCATTGTTGGGTTGATCACCGGACTTGTAACAAACCATTGCTTGCGGTGATAATCCCAGTTCATTTGCTACATCCGAACGAAGCGATCCGTAATTAGAAAATACGGGTTGTACTTTAGGCACCAATTCGCGATCAATACCGTAAAAAGTTAGTAACGTATCTGAAATTTGCTGTTGTTCAAAATCCCATAGAATTCCTTCTGATATCGAACTTACATTTGTATTGATTTCACCAGTTAAGCGCATGCTCAGATAATCTCCAGGTAGCATAAACTTGTCTATTTTTTCATAAACATTTGGTTCATGTTCTTTCACCCATGCTAATTTTGAAGCTGTAAAATTACCTGGTGAATTGAGATGACTGTTCAAAAAACCCTTTCCCTCTAGTGCAGAAAATGCATTTTGACCTATATTTACAGCACGACTGTCGCACCAGATAATGGCATTACGTAGGGCGCGTTGCTCTTTATCTACCACTACTAGCCCATGCATCTGATAAGCGATACCGATAGCCTTAATATCCAAAGGGTCGTATAATCCAGATGCATTTGCTTTTTTAATGGCCAATTGTGTATTTGTCCACCACAGATTAGGGTCCTGCTCTGCCCAACCACCCTGTAGGGATATAATTTCTGCTTCCGTTTCAGGAAAATGACAAGAGATAATTTTCTTATTTGTAACTGCATCAATAACAGAAACTTTGATCGAAGATGTACCTAGATCTATTCCTAATAATAACATATTTATTCAAAATTATTTTTATATACCATTTCATCTTAACCTGGTCAATTAAACATTCGTACAGAATCAAGTAAATTAATATACCTCTCCAACGCTAGTCGTTTCTTTCGATCGTATTTTTTAAATTAAATGGCCTCTTTATTAATTTATGCTACTTCTATTTGAAGATTAAATTACTGAGGATATAATTTGGATCTGGTATGTTAGTTTAGAATCGTATAATACTATGTTTCTATCCCTTGACCAATATTATTGGTTTTCTACGTATCGCATTTATGCAACTCGTTTCTAACCTATAAATTTCAACAAATCAACTTTCGTTTAGAAGCTATATATTAACTTATTCTGACGCTATTTTAGCTTCTTTCGGAAACAACTTAAAAGGATTACTACAGTTCTTACGATACGACTCTAACCCTTTCACTAAAATGCATTAAAGTTTCATCTTGTCTAATCATAAGTCAAATCAGTTAATATATCAAAGGTTTTCCACAATCGGTAAAACCGGTTTAAATTACAATTGAACAATCAGCGGTTTATTCGCAGTTACTTTCATTGTTTTTACTTTATTTTTATAACGCACTGTTACCTTTTTAGTCTCTATGGTATATAAAGTAGCTGAAGTCAGTACTCCATTTTCCCACTTCATATCCACAACCAGTCCGTTACGTGCCCGCAATCCTTTCATTTCACCCGTTGCCCAAGTCGGTGGCAATGCTGGTAAAAGATGAATCTCCTGATTATGGCTCTGAATCAGCATTTCGGCTATACCAGCAGTACCTCCAAAATTACCGTCTATCTGAAACGGAGGATGCGTGTTGAACAGATTATTTAATGTTGTTTTAGCTAGGAGCTCCTGCACATTTTTTCCAGCCTCATCGCCATACAACAAACGTGCATAAAAATTAATCATCCAAGCTCAACTCCATCCCGTATAGCTTCCCATACGGTTACCTTCATTCTCATTATAAAAACGACGACGGGCTATCGTTCTGCGTGCAGCTTCAAAAATTTCAGGGTCATTTGCATTAATTGATTTCCCGGGATATAAACCAAAAAGATGCGAAATATGTCGGTGCCCCGGTTCAACCTCTTCATAATCCTCTATCCATTCCTGAATCGTGTTATAGCGTGGACTAATTTTAACCGGAGGTAGTTTTTTCATTGCATTTTTCAAGCGATCAGAAAAATCAGATTTTTGACCTAAAATTGTTTCTGCTTCCACACATGCTTGAAATAATTCATTGATGATCTGTACATCCATGGTGGCACCATACGTTAACATAAACTGCTTTCCATCAGCCATGCGATATTGATTTTCAGGAGAATTCGAAGGAGCTGTGACCAAATTTCCATTTTTATCTTCGACAAGATAGTCCAACATAAACTGCGCTGCTTCCTGCATTGACGGGTAAGCCTCTTTCTTCAAGTATTCTTTATCCTTTGAAAACAAATAATGATCCCATTGATGTAGTACCAACCATGAAGCTGCGATAGGAAAAGTACCCCATCCAACACCATCCGTTATCGCGGTACGTCCGAATAAATCCGTGAGGTGGTTCATTGTCCATCCCGAAGCATTGTATGTTTTCCGGGCGGTGACACGACCGGGTTCACGTAAAGCCGAAATAAAGTTTGAAAAAGGTACTACCGTTTCAGAAAGATTACACACCTCTGCTGGCCAATAATTCATCTGGATATTGATATTGGTATGAAAATCAGAACTCCATGGCGCATTCATATCCTGATTCCAGATACCTTGTAAATTAGCAGGAAGTACACCTGGCGCACGGGATGATCCCATCAATAGATAGCGTCCATATTGAAAATATAGACTAATCAGAGACAAATCCAGTTGACCGTCTTTCACCATTTTTAGACGCTCATTGGTGGGCAACAGAGAGGGGGTACCCATATTAAAAACCACACGGTCAAATAATTTACGATGATCCTTACATGACGTTTCTCAGCCTCGTCAAAGGGTAAATTTTTAACCTTATCGATGATTTCCTGACAACGTAAAAATGGATCGATCGTACGATCATAATTTAATATCGAGAAATTATAGTCGGTCGTAGCGGTAAAATAGAACAACACCTCATCGGCATCTTTCACAAAAAATGAATTGGCTGTCGCCACTAGGCTACCTCCTTTGTTTACGCCTCGCATCAAACCTGCAAACTTCATATGTAGACCTGGTTCACTCGCATCTTTATGAGGCAGATCTGCAATCTGTCCCTGTATGCGCAGTTCCTTTTCACTCTGTGGCATCGCAGTAGCATCCTGCTCCCTGCCGTACGATAAACGGAAAGTAAGTTTACCCGGTTTATCTGCCGTCAAGCGGATGACGATCACATTGTCAGGAGCCGAGACAAAAACCTCTCTTTTATACTGTACCCCATTCAATTGATAGTGGACAGTTGTAATACCACTTTGAATATCCAATTCACGTCGATAATCAGTAATCTGTTCAGGTTTAAACCGTTCGTTCGCAAACTCAATCTTCAAATCTCCAAAAGACTGATACGAACGTATTCTTAACGGATCACTTTTAGGTGTTTTTCGGATAGCGCAGCAGCTTTTTCAATTTCACCAGCGATCAATAACGCTTGTATTTCTGGCAATTTTGCAGCAGCATCTGCATTTGCATCTTGTTTGGTACCTGCCCATAAACTTTCCTCATTAAGCTGTATCGTCTCTTTATTATAATCTCCAAATACCATAGCACCCAAACGGCCGTTCCCGACCGGCAATGCTTCATTCCAGTTTTTAGCAGGTTCTTTATACCATAAAACATGATCCTGATGTTGCGCCCTTACATCCACAACAATCATAAAGAAAAGCAAGAAGGATAGCCATACTTTCACTGTTGTAAAATATGGGATTAACTTAGTTGAAAACATATAATTTATTCTAAAGATCAAACAGCACAAACACCTTTAAAATATCCCGTTGACTCGGCCAAACCTGCCAAAGGATTCTCCATATCTTTTTCATGTTCCAAGCTACACTTACCACTATAGTTCACCTTACGCAATGCTTTTATAAATAAAGGAATATGAATGACTCCGCGACCAAGCTCACAGGTAGTCCCTTCCGCAGTTGCTGAAGTGACATTTTGAGGTGTATATCAAATATTCTTTTGTGATATTGTTGTAAATCTTTGATCGCGTCCTGTCCATCCCGCGTATCATGTCCCATATCAAAACACATGCCCAGGTTAGCATCTAAATCTTTGATCAAATTGTAGATCACAGTTGCATTCGGGTACAATTTATCTTCAGGACCATGATTATGAATCGCAAAACGGATACCTGTTTCCTTTGTCTTATTAGATAGATAGGTCAAATCTTCTTTATTCGGAATACCGATGATTAAATTAACTCCTACACGTTTAGCATAATCGAAAGCATCGTCGATTGCTTTTATCGAATTGGTGTAAATCGGACCTACAGCATAACCCGTAACACCAGATTGCTTTAGCTTTTCATGAAATTACTAATTTCGGTTGCTGTACTCTTAAAAGGAAGATGAAAATCTTTGATGCATAGGTATTTAATATCCATCCGCTTCATCATACTTAAAGACTCGTCTAACTTAAAATTGACAAAACTATAACCTGCAACTCCCAAATGGAAGCCATCTTCTTTTCCTTTTTTTACTAAAGTAGTTGCTTGTGCCTCCAATTGAAATGTACTGGCTAAGGCTAATCCAGATATTCCCAAAAATCCCTTTTGGAGAAATGCTCTTCTTGCGTTCATAATAATCTCGGTATTACTCGAATGGTTTAATTGATAGTGGTCATACCTGCTGTCGACCTAGTTTTAAAGATATTAATTTAACGCTAAATAACCGATAAATCACAATAATTTTACGCTCCAAAAAAGTATAATAGCGTTACAACGCTTCATACAACAATTGCCTAACATTTGCTTATTTAACTTAATTTCAGTATCTTACATAAATGTGATTAAAAAATGAGATTACGCTACGTCCTCGTTCATTGATAACGACATCTCTCCTTCTATCTTTCTGGCTTTAGGCAGATCGTCTGCACTTAGCGATTCCTGCTCTTCGTAGTGAGCGGCATCAACTATTTTTTCATTTTTATATTCAGTATGAAACAAAACATTATGGTCATCTATCCGAAGAAGACCTCTACTCCGGTCCATGTTCATTATAGCATTACGCAACAAGGAAATTTTAAAACTTTCACCTGCGCAGTACCCGGTATCGAGGAGATTCCAACCTGGCTGGAACTACGCAAATTGAACTTGTTGCAATGAAATATAACGGTAATTTTGAACTTCTATTTGAACATAGGAAGTATGAAAAAAATATGGATACTGTACTCTTTATGGACAAAGTATTTGAAAGCATTATTGCTGTTTCAAACTAACTTTGGATATCAAAACTTTTCTTATGCACAAAAAAAGAAATAACCTCGAGTAGGTTACTTCTTTTTACGTAAAAACTGCTACAAAATAATCATGTCCAACAAAGAAATATTATTCGTATGATAAAAAAACATCTCAATATGCTACCAAAGTGCAAAAAAACACTTAAAAGAGTGTGGCTTACCTCATACATGCAATTTAAAATGAGATTTCTGTTAAAAAATATATTCAGCTCCAGAAATTAATGTAATGATATTATAAATTTGTATTTTTGTTTAAATGCGGGATAAAAAGCTTTACATAATTGCAGGTTGTAACGGAGCTGGGAAGACTACAGCTTCTTTTACTATTTTACCTGAAATCTTAGAATGTAAAGAATTTATCAATGCTGACGAAATTGCTAAAGGTTTGTCTCCTTTTCAACCTGAAAAGTAGCCTTTGAAGCAGGTAGAATCATGTTAAAAAGAATAGACGAATTATTTTTAGAAAATGAAAACTTTGCATTTGAAACAACATTAGCGACAAAAAGTTACAGAAATAGAATAATTAAAGCAAAAGAGCAAGGGTATCGCGTTACTTTGTTATTTTTTTGGTTACAGAGTATAGATCTTGCTAAAGAACGTGTAAGAACTAGAGTTTTAGAAGGAGGTCATCATATTGATACAGATGTTATTGCCAGAAGATATATGAATGGCATTAAAAATCTTTTTAATATATACTTACCAATCGTTGACGGAGCTTTAATATTTGATAATTCGGAAGGAAAACATGAGCTATTAGCTGAAAAAAAAACTGACCAATTATTAAACATAATAAAAGAGAATAAATTTAATCTATTAAAAAGCTATTATGACAACGATTGACATTCAAGAAGAAGAGAAAATCAAAATCCTCAAAGGGCTCGAAAAAGTATATGAAAAACTGATCGAATTCAAGAAAAACAAAAATAGTGAATTAGTGGTATTACGGAAAAACAAAATCGTGAAGATTAAGCAGAAGGGCTAGAAAATCTGATTCTAAATAATGCAGTCTTATGTGTTTTCACATCAGGACATAAAAATGTCAGTAAAGCGGATTTCTCCGATTTACTGACACATAGGTAAATTAAAACCGAGTGTTTCTACCATCATAAGTTTATCGACAGGGAGAGTGCAAAGTTAGAGGTGTTTAGGTACATCGAAGGATTTTACCATACCAAAAGGATACATTCTGCTATTGGGTATAAAACTCCAAATGAAATGGAATTGTTTTATCACTCAAAACACAAATTAGCAGCATAAAAAGTCTCCACTTTTAAGTTGCAATTCCAGCTCGCAACACCTTCTATTCAGCCATACTAAAATTTCTGAAAACAGTCATTGTTCCCCCCTTAGCGGCAAATATATTCTACTCTTTAATTTCATCTTTTTTAGGTGATCGCACAAGGTTTACAAATCTCCCCTCAATTGCCCCAAAGGATTTAAAATTCTCTCTTGCTTCTCGTAAAGAGACTAAGTTTGGTCCGCCACTATCATCAATATGTTCTTCTTGATAAAAATCTTTTTGCCAAAAACAAACTGGACAAATGTCAGAAATCACATCAATATCAAGTGTTAAAAAGCCACAACAGGTACACTTAGTTTTATTAGTTTTGTCCATATTATTTATTCCATTTAGCAACCTGTTCTGCCCAGTATTTAGCAGGGTCATTAAGTCTTCTATAAAAAGTTTCTACAACACCATTAGGTCTCATTACTCCAAATTCACCTGTCCTCATATTTATTCTGAAAGTATATCCAGCTGTATTTGTAAACCCTTGAATATTCCCACCCACAGACCCATCTAATAATGAAAGTGCTCGTTTATAATAAGCATTTTTTGTAACTGCCCCCCATTCACCAGCATGCTTTCCAAATGGTATTCAAATCTCGAAAATCTACTATATGCCTCTGGTAAAAGCTTAGTTCCCGTCTTAGCAGCAATTTTACCAGCACCCCGAATAGCTGCACCTCCTATTTTCCCTATAGGAAGTATGTTGGCCGCACCAAATATAGCTTCGCCCATATTCATGTTGTCACCGTAGATATTCTTTTCCGAAAATGCATATGAAATGCTATTCAGAACAGCTGTGGTGGGCAAAAACTCATTAAACTGTCTCAGCCAGGATTCGAAAGGACTGAGCGAATTACCAAATGTACTATTTTCTGACCATAATGCCGCAACCTGTCTTTCAACATTTTGTATACCGGAGGCTAAAGATGACTCATTGTTTACCTGAACAGTTACGGAATGAAGCAGGATAGACAAACTGGCATTCCCTCCTGTGTGGCTTCCGCTATTAAATGTATTGGCTGCATCGGAATAGCTATTGGCGATTCCGCCTGTACCCCACGCACCTGAATCATTGATCATATAGGCTATGGACATAAATGCATCAAGATCATTCATAGGTGCACTGTCCCAACCTGAATTACTTGAATAATGCCAGTTCTGCCCCGTACCCAAAGCATAAATGGCATCAATGATCACATTGCCTCCACCGCTTCCTCCTGGTGCTGCTTTCAGACCTAAAGGATCATTGAACATCATCGGATTATTGGAACCATAATGATATGTACCATAGCCCACACTACTCGAGGCCAGAGGGTCCGGACTTGCAAATCGACCCAATGCCGGATCATACATCCGGTAACCGGTACGGTAAAGATCTGGAAGATTGCCAAAGGCATTTTCCCATTCTGAGCCTCCATTGTACAGTTGCCGGTTAGCTCCACTTGGAATCACTGTGCCCGGAAACTGAAGTCCAAACGGATAATAGCTGTTTTCCTGACGCACAACAGCCACGCCACCCTGCTCCTCAAAACTCACCCGGACATTACCCTGATGGTCGGTAAGCATGTATTCGGACTTTAAGGTACCGCTTATATTGCGAACGCGCCCCTCTGATGTTGAAAAATAGGACAATGAACTGTTTTCATAAACATAACCGCCAATATAATCCAATGTTTTGACAACTATACCGCCCTCAAAATGACGGGTACGTAACAGTGCACCTCCTGCTGTATAGGTATAATCGACATAACGCCCTGTAGCAGTTGTTACCGTAACTTTGGCAGTCAATCCCAATGTATTATAACTTAGGGATATTCCTTTTTTGGGATCAACAGCGAGCGCGCCAACTGCATCATATGCATAATCTGCGGTACTGCCTGTCAGGTTACGGAAACCATAGGTCCCTAGACTTCCGGTAGCAGGTTCCGCTACATTGGTCAGCTTATCTCCGGAATAGCTATAGGTCAGATTGTCGATACTCGTGAGCGTTCCCGAGATTAAAGCGTTGCGCTGTAAGGTCAGGATATTACCATTGCCATCATAGCTCAGTCCTTTTTCATCAAATCCGCCCGCACTTCCCCAGCTAGCCGCACCCAACCTGTCCTTGTAAGACGTGGATTTCATACGGTCTAAAGGATCGTAAGCCATGAGGTACGTTTTTTCTTTTGGATTGTTGTCCGATGCTGTCTTTGATCTCCACTTAACAGCGGAAATGCGTCCGCTGTAATATGCGGTATTGCCCAATGCTGCCTCTACCTTATCATACAGCAGCTCCATCCCGAAGAGATCATTGGCATCATCATTATGGACAGAAGTACCTAAGTTACTGCTGTTGATGCTCAATAGCTGTCCGCGTATATTATAGCGGTAGTCTATGGACTGCAGAAAACTGCCGCCATTATTGGTACTGTGCAGTTTTTTGTCGATCAGCTGTCCCAGTTCATTATAAATGTAGTCTGCGACACGGATCGTGGCTGCGCTGCCATACTTTTGATCTACCTGACGCAAACGGCCCACATGGTCATATCCGTACATATTGTCGACCGTAATGGTGGACAGGGTGCCGCTTGCCCCTATTTTCTTGATACTGCGGCTGCGCAGGGTTTTCCCTGTGAAATCTGAAACCTGGGTCTCGCTGTCTTCCAGGTTGCTGTTGAACTGGTTGTTGCTGCGCGTCTGGATAGCTTCGCCTCTCTCGTTGTAAAAATAAGCTTGGGTAAGCCAAACACTGGATAACCCGTCACCGATGCTGCGCTCCCTGACAACGGTCAGCATGCCCTGAAGGAAACCGGAGGTTGCATGCTCTCCTTCCAGCCCCTGTTGCTGATAACTATAATCTGCTGATCCGTCTTTATTGAGGTCATAGTCATCGAAATAAACATAGGCTAATGGCTCCAGAGATGTGGTCGGAAATACAGTATTGCTATAATATCCAGTGGTAGCGCTATTGTTACGGCGTTCGTAACGTACAGCACTGTAGTTGAGACTCTGGACATAACTCTGCATAGCTGTACGGGTGGTGCGCTGGTTATCGCTATAAATACCCCTTCCAATAGCCTGGTCACGTACATCATACTTCACATAGTGCCATTTATTTGCCGCACGGAGCTGTGCGTCCTGAACAAGGACCAGACGGTCCAATGGATCGTAAACGTAATATACTGTACCGGCTGCGGGTTCTCGCTTTTCGATCAGCTGGCTTTTGTTTGAATAGAGATAACTAAAGATCTGATCGACAATACTCGCCTGAAGCAGACTCCAGTTGCTACTTTTCCGCATGGCAATAACTGCTTTTGGAGGGATCATAAAACGTATATTGCCCAGATCGTCATAGACATAATAGGTATCCAGCCAGGTTTCTGCTGCGCCCTCCACCGTTTCGTTCAGATAGCTTCGACTCAAAACAGTCCTGCCATCTCTGTCGACAAACAGCTGTACACGCTGTCCGTCGGAAAGCGTCGTTTCACTGACCCGAAGTGATCCGGCAGCATAGTTTGTTCCTACAGAGCCATCGGCATTCCATTGTCTGGCTCCATCTGCTGCTACATTTGCACGGTAGGACTGACTGCTGGCGTGCTGACTGCTGATGGTTCTCCCCGATGTTGCCTTCCTTTAATATACGGCCCAGCGGACTGTTCTCAAACAGGCGTGCACTATAGGGTTTGGTATCCTTGGCGATATTACCGGGACCATTGGTATAGAATTGGGCCTGCTCCTGTAAAGATTGGCTACGGTACAGACCATCGGTGGCATTGACCTGATAAGGCAGATAATCCATAGCATTGCGCCCGGTATTGTCATAGGCAACGGGCTGAACAAGGTCTTTTAATGAAGGGCTGGCACCAACATTGATCTGCTGTACAGTTCTTCCTAGTCCATCCTGATAGACACGGCTACGGACCCTTTGGTCCGAACCTAGATCCAGTGCTTCCGCTATTGTTTTTACTCCTGAAACAGTGATAACATCCTGTTGTACGAAAGTTCGCTGTTGATACTGGCCATAACCACGGATCAACGTGAAAAGACCCATGAACAATATCGAGGTGCGTAAGATTAATTGGAATTTCATAGTTACTCAATAAATATGGGTAAACACTCCTGTAATTTTAAAAAAAGTGTATCCAGTTCTGACCGGCAAGGTTAGAAGAGAATTCAAAATAACCATTCTGTATGGGCTGACAGACCTCTTCTCCATTACTTAGACTAAAGCCTACACTTTTGAATCCTTGAGGACTATATCTAGGTTCATAACCACCCGTTGCATAAACTCTAATCGTATAATAATCTTGCCGCACAGATTTATAAGGACTATTCCAATTAAGTTCATTACCCGTAAATAAATATTTTAATTGAGTTCCTTTATAAAATTCTACTTTTGTAATTGTTCCACCGGACTGCTCCCCTATGAGTACCTGAACGGAAACTGTGCTATCGTAAGGGGTTACCTGGATCGTCTTTGTTGAGGATATGCTACCGTAAAGCGGAGAGGTTTTATTGACAGAAACCGTAAAAGTCCCCGTAGTACTATAACTGTGCTGAATATTTTCGGCCGAAGTAGCTACCGCGGAAGAACCGTCCCCAAAATTCCACAGATACTTTACTCCCTGATTTTGAGAAACAAACCCCGTCGCATTAAAAGTAATAGCTTTGTTAACAGCAATTCCATCATGAGAGATTCCTACTGTCATCTCGTCATTTTTGTTGACATACTGCTGCGTCATTACGATATCTTTATTATGATCCTTAACTGACACCAGACGTCCGTAGCCATCGTAATTAAAGAACTGACTCTGTCCATTTATATTGGTTTGAGAGGTTTTAATCCCCAAGTCATAATTTAGAGTACCTACTGTTAGCACTGCTCCTTGAGGATATACCTGAATATCATCGAGTAAAACTTCCTGAAGGCTCTTGACTTTTATGGTGAAATCTGCCGGAAGATGTGAGACCGAGATTACCTGCTGGTACATCTTCCAGACATTTCCGGTATTGACATAATTTATTGATGTATTTTGTGCAGCAACAGAAGCCGCAGATGTTGTGACCGTAAAGCTTCCTGAAGAGGTAGACTTCACCCAGAAAGAAATTACATAATTTTGGACATCAATGTTTTTTATGAAATTCTTAAAAAGGACCAGATTAGGCACTGTCTTTAGCATTGCCCAACCTGAACGGACTTCAGGCCCTCTAACAAATTCGTAAGGTAAAGTTGGGGCCTCCACCTGCAGACCATTCTCATAATCTGTTAGCGCATCTTCAAATGTATTGACTGCAATTTCATTTACACTTGCTCCCTGAGCCTCTGCATAGGATAAATACCCGGAATACAGCGTCGACACACGCCCACCTTTATTATTGTCAGATGACCGTAAAAGTCCTTTAGAGTTATAATCTGTATAATTCTCTGATGTCCAGTAGCGGCTATCATTTTTAAATGCACCCGCAGTTATACTGGAAGTTTGAAAATTGATCACCCCTGCCGGTTCTTGGAAAATTAGTTTCTGCGCAGGTAGATAACGCGTAATGCCCGAAATCAGGAAGGTTTTAAATGTTAATAGTTCTGCCGAAACTGTCTTTTTAACCCCCGATCGTTCGATTGTTCTATAGGTTTCAACAGGCGCATTGATGTTTAAAGCGGCCATTTCTTTGAGCGCTATACTGGAACCATCATTTACGGTTGAAAATACGTAGTCCTTTACATATTTGGAACTGGTACTCTTTCGTGTCCCATCACTGCCATAACTGATCACCTCTGTCGGTAAGCGATGAAATGGCTCCCATACACATACTGGATCGCCGTGCTATCTTGAAAAACTCCACTGCTGTTGTCATAACTTAGAACAGACTGCCGGACAAACTGTTTCCCCTGGCCAATTAAAATCGGATACTTGCCATAATAGGTTGCTGTACCTATCTGTTCCATTTTCAAGCCATATTGTAAGACGGGGGAAGAACTTCTGATATAGCTGTTTTTTTTCTCCAACACCTTTTGGCCGCCCTGATTAAAGACGGTCTCACTCAATAAGAAGCCCCGCTCAAAAGAAAAGTTTTTGTTTGGAGAAAAAGGAAAAATATTGTTGCCGCCAACAGGAAATCCGATAGTGCTGCAGTTGCTCCTGGCTACAAAATTCCTGGTTGGCTGCCAGTCGGGAGCAGATGAACCATCGTAATACATCGCAGGTCTGTTATAACTGTACAGCGTATTGCCATTGCCATTTATCCGCACACGTACGTGGTTATATTGAATGTGTTCAATTTCTGGGGACAAACCTTCATCGGATGCCACAATAGAATTGCGCCAGAGAGTTTCCGTGGTACCACTTCCGGTATAGGGCTGTACAAAGGCCATAAGCGGTAAGCTAATGGGGGCACCACTTGATTTACCCGATACGGGATCGATATATTCAATGGTCCGCAACTGGTCATTGTTCGGATTCTCCCCGTCACTGATCCGCAACTGTGCCACACGGACCCCACCCCCATTCAGGGTGATACCGGCCTGTGGATCATGATACTGATTGTTCATAGCTGACTTCGCTAAAACCGCCATTGTTCAATGTGATACGTGTGAGCATACCCATTTTAACATTTTCTGCATGTGGTGAGCGAGAAGCTCCTGTTATAGAATAGGGATAGAACGAAGAAACGGAACTTGGAAGATCGTGACGCAAACGGTCATGCAGATCACTGCTGGGATTGATGTATACAGCAGGTCTCAAAGTTGTGTTTACCGCACCATTATAAAAACCCCAGGTATCCAAACTTTTAGACGATGAATCAGGAAGATTGATCGTATGGTTTGAACTATACGAACTTGTACTCGTCTCGGACAAGCCATGATAATCAAAAATTATTTTTTGTCCGCCATCGGTAAAATTCACTAAGAAGTACCGATAATAATCTGAAGTACTGCTGTTGTTGCTTTTCGCAATCGCATAGTTAAAGAAACATCTTTTTATTATGCTCTTCGGTTGTAAATGGGGCTCAGCAAATATCAGTTCAGATTCCATTGTATATACAACAATCTGTTCAATTAAATTAGTATTGGTACTGCTATTCTTACGATAACTAAAATTTACGCTCAACACACCTAGATTATCCGGCTTTCTATCAATCATTATTTCTTTTATATGTTTTTGATTGCTGGACTCTTCAATCTTATACTGTAGTGTCTTGGTCGTGGAAGTACCGACATAAAACTTACATCTCGGGATGTTGTTATTGAGTTCTGTTCATATTGAAAACTGACAATATTACCATTAGGATCTGTTATTTTGGACAGTGACCAACCATTGTTAAAAGAAATACTATTCTTAAAGAGTTCATATTCCCTCTTTAAATATGAAATTGCACTCGGATTTAAGGATGTTGTTTTTTTTGTATTCCGGGTTGCCTGATCAAACTGATACACCAGTCCTGCTCCATTTGTGATTGTAAACTTCTCAAGACCATAACCGGAAGTAGACATGGTATGTTGAATCTTAAGATCAAGATCGTCAAGAGAAACTAAGTTATTGTTTACATCAAACATTAAGGTTGTGGACAGTCCAGGTGCATTGACATGGAAAAGATCGGGCTCTAAGTCCCACAGATTGGGAAAATTTGTACTCAGGTAGCTCAAATCGCTTGTTTCGTCTGGACAAGTGGTCACATTATTATCATTGCCAATAGTAAAATTTTGAATCTTATTGGCATAACCACTGTGTATCCATCCTTTACGGCTGTCTGCTCCGGTTCCTGAATTCACCTCATCTGGAAGATCGCGCAGTTCTCGAGAGATCGTTCCCCCACCGGTTACCGACCAGCCCATTCCGGCATTTCTCTCAGTCTCCTTCACCCTTATTCCACTGGAATTGTACTGAAGACTAATAGGGACCGAAATACTTCCCTGTTGAATATTGTAAATGGGAATAGATGAGGTTGCTGATCCTGTAAATAAATTGGCATCGATGGTCTGCGCTTTCAGGTATGTAAAAGAACCTTGATAAAAGGCAAAAAAACTCAAAATAAAGAGCAGTCTTACAGTCTTAACGATTCGTTTAATTATATCAGTAGGATAATGATTGGGATTAATTACGATTGCTGACAATAATTTTCCTATCGAACAGATGACATTGTTTAATGGGCGTTTTTTAATACAGAACAAAAGTAAACAGACTATACTGAATATCAAAACATTGATTAAATACTCCATAAATTTCACAACTGGCTAAATACTTAATCTAAAGTAGTAAAAAAAATAAAATGTCAGCACACATTAACGAAAATAAAATTCACTAAATTATAATTTTGCATTTTTTCATACCGTAAATGCACCTTTCTTGACAATGTTTTTCTCGCTAAAAAAAACACAGAGATCAAGAATATTTGGTAGAACTGTACGTGATAGATGTTAGACAATTAGGGCGCAAAGAAAGAGCCGAAGCAAACTCGACCATTTCCATTTAAAAAAAAATGTACTGTTGGATCCAGGATGATCTAGTCCAGAATTACGCGATTGACCATCACAACTAAATGAGCGACGTTTTTTATAATGGATGATATTATGATTTAATTCGTGAGAATCCAGCAATTACAATATGTGGATTTAATATATCTAGCAATAGGAAAATTTAAAGGTTAGAGAGTTAGTGGGGCAGAAAGAAATTGACGGGGTAAACCAGTGACAGAGTGACAAGGTCAACATAGGAATTATAAGTTTATTAGAAAGTTAGTAAGGAAGTGAAAATAGAAACAGTTGCCGGGATAGTTAGATAAAAAGTAAGCACCGAAGGTGCAATACTCTTAGCAGATCAACGACACGGCGTTTTGCATACTGCACTTTCCATTAGCGTTTTCTAATTCGGGATACCAATCGGCTGGTTATATAGCTCACGATAGTCCCTACTGCAGCCATGCAAACTGTCTGCAAAATATCACCGAAAGAAAAACTCGCCCAGATGGAACATATTGTCCCACCCAAAGCACCAAAGCGGATATCATTCAATTTCATCAGGCACCTCCTTTTCTTTATGAGACACAATCTGCTCTGGTGGCGATGACTCATCCTCTTCTTTTTTATCGTTATCATCCAGTACCGTCTCCACTACACCAAGTCCAAGAGCAATGTACTTGATAATATTTAAAGCTTTTCCCGGCAATTTAATCGGCGCCAGCAGCACAACTTGCAGAACACGGCCTATTTTTTGAATTATTTTTTTCATTTGCATAAAAGTTAAAAGGTTAATAAATAATTAGAAGGTTATGCAGTTAGTAGGTTAGTAAGAAGTTATAAGTTGAGAACGTTAGTAGGTTAAATAGTATTCCCCGTCCCCCCATTAATTGTTACTCCGTCACTACTCTACTCATTACGTTACTCCTTTACTAGTCACTTCTTTACTTGTTACTATGTTACTTCGATAAACACTTCCCCTAATACCATTAATTCCACCAATAAGGGATACAATTTTTTGTAAGCGGTAATTGATTGTTCTAAGCGATAATCCCCTTGCTCGAACACATATTGAGTACCGACCAATAGGCAACCCGCCGTTTCCTTGTGCGTATTACCGATGTGGATATAGACATAGCTAAAGCCAGGGATATCTTTGATCTCGATCATACCACGATGCATCTTAGGATACCGATCATAATAATTACCGTTCATCCCTCCATCACGGTTGAAACCAAGCTTATATCTTCCAGCGGGAATACAGGTACTGCCTGGTATTTTTTTTTCACGGGGGATGTCCTCCAGACCATAGCATATAAACTGGTTATTCAGATAAATTTCGGACAGGGTACTGTTCTTCCCCTGCTGGATACGGATCACTTTTAAATGCATAACCATCAGATTAATATTTCCCCAGATACTCACTTCTTGAGACTTTCCGTTTATCCCGGTCATGCAGCATCAAGTAAAGATGCACCTGTTTTCCCTTCAAAACAGAAGGAAGCTCAAGCATCATGCACGCATCCTTTCGGATTACCTGCTGTTCATTAATCGCCGCATTGCCCGCTTCAACATCATAAGCACATAACACCAGCTCATCATCCCAGTTACTGTGATCAGGAAAAAAACGACCCGGTAAATGCCACTTCAACGTAATAAAATCACCTCCCCTTTCCACTTTGTCGAGCAGTACCTGGGCCAAAGTTCCTTCACTTATTTTTGCTTTAGCAGGGTCGATCGTAATATCCGGATATTCTCCCGTGAGCGCATTGCATAGATGATGGGACATGGCCCTGCCAAGAGCTGTTTTCCCTTTTTTCCGTGTTGCAAAACCGATCTGGATCAACAGGTTTAGCGGATTGAGAAAATAGCGGACTACTTTGAATCCCAACTGGATAGATTTAACTTTATTTGGTTGCGACTTCGTTTCTTTTTTATTTGATATCACTAACATATCGCTATATTTTAAAGATCAGAACCAGGAGAAACTTACGCTTCTCCCAGTCTGATTCAGTAATAAATTGATTACAGTAAATCTACCTCTCCCAGATAGGTACTGCCCGAAACCTTGGTTCCCTTACGGTCAGCAAAGAATATCCATACATGACCTTTCGCTCCAAGCAGGTGATCGGGTATGGTGATATCAATTGCGCCGTCGGCACGCATAGGTGGTGTCGGAGCCGTCATAAACTCGTTCGCTGTCGGCTGGTATAGCAGGATAATCACCTGATCATCGGCCTTGGACTGGTATAAGGTATTCAGCGTCACATCCCAGTTTATAGACAACAGTCCTAAAGAAGCCGAAACACCTGTTGCACCGCCACCGATAAATGACCCCGAACTGATTTCGATTTTGCTGTAGTCCAGCTCAAAATTTGGATAAGTTCCGATCACGGCTTTATCAATATTTTGTCTCAGCGCGACATTGGTCGGTGTCATCCTATCGGCCTTCACCAGACCGAATCCCAGGCGTAGTATCGGCGTTATCGGCATTAAGAATTTCGTCATTGCATAAAAGCGTGCCTGCACGATCAATTGCTCTTCTGAAGCTGCTTTTGTGCGCTTTCTGGACAGCCCTCTAATGTAGTCTATACCCTTCCAGCTGGAGCCTATCACACTTCCGGTTTTGCCTCTAAAACCCCCATTTGCACCCTGTCTGATTGTTCCCATTTTTTTAAATTTTAAAAGATTTAACCATACGTAAAAGCCTGATAAATACCGGTATATTATGCTTTACGAAGACAAACATAGCACCTGCGAATAGGGCTTGTCAATAGGCTAAAGAAAGTTGTCGGTGTTTGTCGGCGTACCAGTATAATTTTGTCGGTGCTATGTCGGTGTCTCTCGGCATAGCACCCGGACCTAGGCATCCTCAGACAATAAAAAACTTAGTTTCACCGCTGTATATGGGTTCCTTCTTGCCACCATTAGGCTACCTGCTAGCAACATTCTTTTACCAAAAGTCGTGACAGCACCGTATGTGTATCGTACATGCGCCGTCCTTGCATCGGGGAAAGGACGGTGCAGCAGCATTGCAAATACTTTTCAATAGTGTTGAAACTTAAAAGCGGGTTAAAAGAAGGTCCGAACAAGGTTAAAAGAAGGTCCCAAAAAGTCATGGTAGATTTATCGGTTTATAACCACGGTATTCGATGTAAAGCTGTACTACATCCCGTTTTGAAAACCGATTCTTTTTCATATTTTTAGCGATCGGACTGATCAGACCCTCCTTTACCTTGCGTTCAAAAGTGCGTTTTGAAATAGCAATAAACGTGGCAGCCTCTCGGGTATCCATCGTGCCGATGAGTCCGGCATATTCATCATTTTGTTGATCTTCCAGCAGCAGCAATACACGGTCAATTTTAGTATGCAGCAATGCTATTGCCGCATGTGGATGAGTTGGAATATTGTAAGAAAATTTTGTACCAACGCATGTTGCATTTGTTGCATAGCTATTGTAGGACTCCTGCCACGCAGGAGTATTTTCATAAAAAAGCATAAGTAGGTTCGATAAGGGGGCGACCTACCGCCGAGATCCATAACCGTGCAACGCAGTAAACTTGCGCTGACCGGTCCGATCGATCTGGTTTATAATTGGTTAATTTTCAATTTATGTCAACGGAACAAAAGTGTTCCAACCTTCGTAACTAAGATCAAATCGCGATTTCAAAAACTCCTCTATATATTTATTCTTTACCTTACTTCCTTGTGCACATATTTTTAGCACTTCATTTTGGGTCAGATTTTCTCTTAAAGCCTGTAAGGTCTGGCTTTGTATCTTGATATATCCACCTGTTCTATAGTCCATAAAACACACATGCATCATATTGATATAATGCGCCTTATTGACTTTAACCAACCATTTTAGAAAACCTTTATTTTTCAGGGTATCAATAATTTTAGGACAGTCAATCCGCATTCCATCGGTCAATATGACAACAGCATGATTAGAATGCGACTCTATAGCAAAAATATGGAACAGTGTGACACTTTTGAGATCGTTAAAAGATGGCTCAAGCCTAGTTGGGCTTTTAGCATATAAGCTGGCATAAAGATTCTCGAGCAGGATATTATCCAGACCATCACGCTCATTCTCCGCCTCTTCTAGTACCTCCTTAAATAGCTGTTTTAACGGTATTGCATGGAGCAGTTGCTCATCTGCTGTACTGCGAACTTGATGATCAGCAGCAAATTCCGACAGCGCATCTTTAAATAGTCCTTTTACCTGGGTATCATGCCATCTATTTTCCAGTACGGATATTATCTTATCCTCCACAACTTTCGATAGCTTTTCTACAGTATCAATTTGGGTATCAGGATGCATCGGTTCACGACTAGCAAGGACACCGGCACCATCAACTCTTTCTTCTATGATTACCTGAATGGGAAGTTCATGCGGAAAATACATGATCAGCACGTTACGTTCCGGATTTGCATCCAGCCAGACCGTAAAAGCTATCATGATGACCAGGTATAACAGAAACCGAGATTTCGCATGCTCCCACAAGATTGCATACATCTGTTCACCATCATACCAGATATACTTAAATACGATCAAAATGCATAGCCCTAATCCAATTGGCAGGATATAAAACAAGACTCTAGCGGTTCCATTCTTCCATACAATCTTAAAATCATTTTCTTGAATGGTACCTTTCCGTTGAATCAGAATACCCATTGCCGTTATAAAAACAATCACTAATGCTGTGAGCAGAAAAAGAGAACCAAATTTAAAAGAAAATATCGGCAAGGTTGTCCAGGTATAATTATAGGTAATCTTATTGTACAGCAAAGGTAAACAGATAAGAATCAGATAATAAAAATAGTATGACCTGAACTGTCGATATAAGGCATTAATCATTAACATACGGTTCTCAAAAAGGTTAATCATATTTACTGGAAAAACATTATTTAATTAGGCTAACATGCAAGTTAATAAAATTTCACCATTAAACAAAGCCGTATGTAAGTATAAAATATAGGTCAGAACCATTTATTTAAATAAATTTTAAACTCCTTTTAAAATTTAAAGGGCTTTTTTAGGGTACTTTAATCTCAAATCCCCACTTTAATGGCACGTTTTACTCTCCCTTAGCCTATAAGTAGCTAAGAGTTCTTTTCGCAAAAAGATATATTTCCCAAATTTGAAATTCAACAATTATAACAAACAATGAATATTTTAATCTTTAATCAAGCAGGAGTCAACTATCTGCAAGCGCACATCCTTGGACTTTCAATGGCACTATTGCTGATTGAAATGAACGAAATCCGAACTGATTTTGATAGTTGGCTAAACAAATGGTTTAACCTTACGACAAGCCAGCTGTCACAGCTCCAAAATATGGACCCGGCGTTTAAACAAGAATTAGCAAATGCCATCGCCAACAACTATGCTGCGGGCCTAACCGTCAATTTTATTAAAGAAGATAAAGACGAACAAGAAGTACCAGACAAAAAAACATGGTGGTTCATGGATTGGACGAGTGGCAAGATCCCGTAGGGAGTCATTTGACAAATATGCTTGTTCTTCCATTGATGATCCGTATACAGTACAGCTAAACTGAGCTACATCAACGACAATTGCTTGAGGGGCGGAACCGAGATCCCCGCCCCTCAAGCAATTCCAAAAACTCCTTTATAAATCCTACTTCATTATTACCTATTATCATTATGAAAAAAGCATTACAGATTGATCTCAATCATATTTATGGAACTGCATGCCTGCAAAACCAATTAACGATCAATCCATCCGTCAAAATGGCAAACGGAACTGTTTCATATTATGAAAATCAAGCCAACGAAGCCATCTTACAAGAATTTGATGGTCTATTGGGGTTTATCAATCTATTAGATCTAAAAACGACAGGCAAAAGCACCATTCCACTGCACGTAACCGGTGCCGATATCCACATCATCCATCTACTAGAATCTCAGTCGCCTATTCAAATCAAAGATCTGCAGACAAAAGAAGTCTACGCCGTCAGCCCATCTAGAGGACGCTATCTTTATTTAACTGCCGGCAATTATGAACTCCATATCGCCAAAGGCAGAAGCAGTATCTTTAACTTCTATTTTCGTTGCAAAATATTTCGGGATGACAATGAACGGGCTTTCAGTTTTTTGCATCCACTTATTTCTGCACACCGTAGCAGTAGTACCACATCCTGCTGCAGTATTGATTTTAAAGTCGGCCCACGTACCAGAACTCGTATCTACTACCTCTTGACAAAACTTAAAAAGGGAGACCTGGACAATGAAGAGCATATTCTACGCGAACTCAAAGAATTGATTAAACTATCCAATGAAAAAATATTTGAGGAATATGAGGCCATCATTGAAAGTCGAGACGAGGCAAAACTTATCCGAGCTGAGTTGGAAAAACGTATACATGAGGAAGGTCAAAAATTTATTATTGAAGATCTATCTCAGATTTTTGGTAAAAGCATACAGTATATTAGGAGGATATTCAAAAAGGAATACAAGCAGTCTTTACAACAATATCGCAACGATATACTGATCATGCATGTAAAAGAACAACTACTATTGCTGCGTAATAGCACGCAGACTGCATATCAATGTGGATTCAACAATACGCAACACTTCTGCACTTTCTTCCAAAAAAGAACAGGAATGACCCCTGGTAAATATCTGTCCGATCAAAAAGAATGATGAACCAAAGTTTCGACTTTTAGAATAATGCTATTTCTCATCTGACAATTCGAATCATCAGATACTCCCGACCTTAGTCTTATCAATAGCGTATATAAAAGGTAAGAAAATATGATACTTTTAAAAAACTACAGACGGAAATTTGCACTCTTCCCGATTTAGGCTTCCCCCTCAACATTGTTGACAGGTAAGCCCAAAATTAGGAGATCTCCAAATCAGGAGATGAAAAAGGATAAATAAGAAAAAAACAAACTTTAGTTCGCACTCATCTTCAAGTGCATAACACTGCCTATGGCAACTATAAAAAACAACTGGTTACGTACCAGCACATTGATATTATTAGGATTGGTTATGGCATTCGGCGCCCAAAGTTTACCAATAAAGAAGAGGTAAAAGTAGAGAAGAAACCTGCAAAAGTGGTTACTAATCAAACATGGTATTTTATTGGAACTTCAAGTGATGATCCTACAGATGCAAGCAAATATTCAACAAGTCTACCATCAGGAAAAAGCTGTAATAGTGCTCCATTCCAGACTGTATGTGAAATTCAAGCACCTGCGAATCCATCAAACTCATCACAACCAGACATGAACCATTTAGTATCTAGTTCACAAACCGTTGAACAGCGTATCGAAGAAGCAATTCAAAGTCTAGAACCAACAGAGACCCCTCTAGAAAATGAGACAGTCACTGCTTTTAGAAAAAACTAATTTAAGTAATTCAGAGGTATCGAATTGTACCTCTGAATTATACAATACATGATTACCTAACATTCTGCTCTAAGCTACCCAAGACAATCGCATTTTCAGGAATAGGATATATATAACGTCGATCATTAGGTGGTAGATTAAACTTTTTCAAGTCTCCAGCGATATTCAATTCCCTCTTTAAAGTCGTTGCAAAATTAGGATCAAGGTTCAGTCGTTTTAAATCTGACCAACGTACCCCTCGAAACAATAACTCTTTCCTTCGCTCTGTAAATACATACTTTAAAGCACTAATATCATCATTAAACTGTGGAACAGTATAGATTCCTTGTCTATATCTATTAATTAATAATTTCTTCATAAATTGAAGACCTTCCATTTTTCTACCTCTTCTAATTTTACACTCTGCCAATATGAGATAGATTTCATTAGTTGAAAGACCTGCAAAATAGGTTGAAAATTACCAACATAATTACCTTTGAAACCAATGACTCCTTCCCCTTTATCTTTAAAATAGATGAATTTCCTGAGATCATCCAAATCATATTGTCGATATAATGCTGGCGATATATTCACATCATCCTCATTCAGCAACTCGGCTCCTTCCATCGAATAAGCCAGATAAATCATTTCCTCATGCAATGCCGCAAATGGTCTATTGGATGTTACATCTAATTGATTAAAATCAATTAAATTATTCATCAGACCATAAACTTTACTGGCATATAATTCTGCCTGTTCATAATCCTGCATATAAAGATATATTTTGGCGAGTGCTGCCATCGCTGCAACTTTACTAGGTCTTGTTTTGACTATTACTTGATCAGGCAACAGCTCCATCGCAAGCTTTAAGTCTGAAATAATCAACTCAAAAGTCTCCTTCAATGTCGATCTTTTAACCTTTAAATTGAAGTCAGATGTTAATCGTAAAGGTAAACCCGAACTTCATTATCATTCCCTTTTTGATAGGTATCACTATACACAAGAGCTAAATAATAAAAACTTAAACCACGAATAAAATGTGCCTCCCCTAATAATGTAGACTTTAAGACATCATCATTTGTCGAAATTCGATCTAAACTTTCCATAACGACATTGGCTACCAATATAGTTCCATAGCTGTTTTGCCAATTCCCATTACTTGTATTCACAAATTCCTTATTCCAAAAATAAACATCTTGAAAAAGCTGATATTGAGAAGATATTTGTTCATAATTTAGATAATAATCATCTGTCCCCAACTCAACAAGACCGGGATAGGTTTGATTGACCCTATTTTCATTATCCAATAATGCTCTGATATCTTTCAAAGTTTCTACTGTCGTGATAGCAACATCTGGCTTTACGTCAAGGTACTTCTCACAACTTGAAAAAATAATCATCACAGAACATACTAATACTGCCCATGAAATGCATTCGTATTTCCTTTTCATAATTTTCAGTTTAATATGATAAATTTAATCCGATTGTAAAATTTCGCTGATTTGGTAGACCCAAAAGTCCGGATCATAACCAGATTTAGTCGCGCTCCAAAGTATACACACATTGTTAACATTAAAAAATAAACGCATATTTACTTTTTGTACAGCAAAGTTTGGATAGATTGGGAATAAAAACAAATTGGACATCTTGTAATTTGACAATATCAGACTTTTCAATATTAGCTCCAGAATTAGCATAAAAAGTATCTCGATTTGTATCTGCAGGATACTTCATTGATGGTACAGTAGTGATCAATTCATCTCCAGCTTTTTCCCATCTTTTATTATAATCTGAATGTGACACCCAGCTATTAAATAAAGCCGCATAACGGATCGTTTCCTTTTGAAAATAATGTCCAAATTTATAACTGATATTAAAAGACAATGAAAGGCTCTTCCAATTGATTTCATTTCTAAAAGCACCATAATAGGGAGCCAAGGCTGTACCGTGATAGTTCAAATATTGAATAGAATCACGTAACATATTACGATAATCTTTTGACAAATTTCCTTTATAAATACCTTGCGGGTCACCTTCAATAGGGTCTAAACCTGCAAATACATAAGAAAATACGGGATAAAGGCTTTTATCTTTCACAGGACGCATCGAATTGCCAGTATTAGTGGTATAAGTAGACCCCGTACTCAAGTTACCATAAAACTCCAAGACCTTATTTTTACTACTTGAAAAGAACACACTTGGACTCCAAAGCAAATTTCCTTGACCAACTTTTCCTGATAATTTTAGATCAAAACCTGTATTCTTCAATTTGCCAATATTTTTGGTTGTATTGAAAAAACCAGATGTTGGATCAATTAAATCATTTGCCAAAAGATCAGTCGAAAGTTTATCAAAATACTCCAATGTCCCGTTTATTTTATGGTTAAATATTCCAAAATCTAACCCGTAATTGATCATCCTAATATCTTCCCATTTTAAGGATGGATTTGGAAGACTACTGATAAATGCTCGCGGTAAAGTTGTCTGTGCACCTGAGGGTGGCTTCAAATAGTTAATAATCGGATTTGATCCAGTAATTCCACCAATATTTCCACTATGACCATATGTCCATCTTAATTTTAAGTAATTCAATGCAGGTATAGACTCCATCCATTTTTCTTTCGTCAGCACCCAAGCTGCCCCTAAAGACCAGAGTGGTTTCCAACGATCATTAGTTTTAACACCAAACATATTCGAAGCATCACGTCGTGCAGAAGCACTGATGGTATATCTATTTTTTAAAGTATAGGCTGCATTCCCAAAAAATGATAAAAATCTATGTTCTCGCAATCCATCAGACAATACATAAGGAATACTTTGCCTACCAGCCAATCCTTTATAAGTCTGAAAGAGAGTCGTATAATCAACTGGCTGATTTGTCCTCAAGTAGATATCATAACCATAAACCCGACTCCCTGAGTTTTCGGATAGTCGTTTAGAAATCTCAGAACCAATCAACATAACAAATGCATGTTGGTCTCTTACATAATCATAATTTAACTGTAATCGACCTCGATTGCTCAACATCTGGTCCGTTGAGGAGGTCTTTACTCCTCCTTTGGGAACAAAAAAATTAACAACTCCATTCGTTTGGCTTGCATATAAATTGATTAAATTTCGGGCGAAAA
>NZ_ASZT02000015.1:0-60535 GCF_001006065.1 Sphingobacterium sp. IITKGP-BTPF85 | reverse complement strand
CTTTATATAAAGTGACCTTTTGAATATACTTATTCGAAGTAAGATTACGCTAATAATCTCACTGGATTTTCTAATAATGCTTTTAATGTTTGCAAGAATTGAGCACCAGTAGCACCGTCCACTACACGGTGGTCACAACCTAAAGTCAACTTCATCACATTACCAGGAACAACAGCACCATTCTTAACAACAGGAACTTGTTGAATTGCACCAACAGATAGAATTGCACCATCCGGAGAGTTAATAATTGATGTGAATTCATCAATACCAAACATACCTAAATTAGAAACTGTAAATGTTGAACCTTCCCAGTCAGCTGGAGTTAATTTTTTAGTTTTCGCTTTTTGAGCGAAATCTTTAACTTCTGCAGAAATGTGAGATAATGATTTTCCGTCAGCAAAACGTACAACAGGAACTAATAAGCCATCTTCAACAGCCATTGCAACACCAATATTTGTATGTTCATTAAAACGAATCTTATCACCTTTCCATGAAGAGTTTACGGCAGGATGCTTTTTCAATGCAACTGCAACTGCTTTTACAACGATATCATTGAAAGAAACTTTTACTGGAGCCACTTCATTGATTTGCGTACGAGCAAGCATCGCATTTTCCATGTCGATACTTACCGTTAGGTAAAAATGTGGAGCAGTAAACAAACTTTCACCTAATCGACGTGCAATTGTTTTACGCATTTGAGAAACAGCAACTTCTGTATATCTCTCTTCACCTACAAAAGTAGGTAAAGTGATCGCTTTTGTTTCAGTAGCAACTGGCGCAGCAGTTGTTGAAGCAGGAGCAACTTTAGTAGCAGGAACGTAAGATTCAACATCTTTTTTCACAATACGGCCACCATCAGCAGATCCTTTAATCTCATTCAGGTTGATTCCTTTATCTTTAGCAATTTTACGTGCTAATGGAGATGCTTTCACTCGAGAATCATCGGCTACATCAGTAGCTTTATTTTCCGTAGTTACATTAGCCTCTACCTTTGATTCATTTTTTACTTCTGCAGGAGCAACTTGAGATGTAGGAGCAACTTTTTGATTTAACAATGGTGTTACATCTGTTCCTGCAGGACCTACAATAGCAATAATATCATTTACTTTAGCAGCCTCACCTGCCTCAAGACCTACATATAACAATGTGCCATCAGCATAAGCTGTAACCTCCATCGTCGCTTTATCCGTCTCTACATCCGCAATAGAATCATCAGATTTGATTGTATCACCAACTTTAAAATTCCATTGCGCAATTACACCTTCTGTCATCGTATCACTTAACAAAGGCATAGTGATAACTGTAACACCTAAAGACTCCGGTGTTACATTAGACTGAGGAGCTGCTTCAGTCCCAGATGAATTAGAACCTTCAACTTCCTTTTTCTCCGTCACTTCTTCAGCCTGAGGAGCGTCATTTAATAATGCTTGAAAATCTTCTCCAGGTTCTCCAAGAATGGCAATAACAGCATCAATAGCAACTGCTTCACCTTCCTTAGGACCAATATATAAAAGTGTTCCTTCTTGGTATGATTCAAAATCCATCGTCGCTTTATCAGTTTCGATTTCAGCAACTAAATCACCAGAATTAACTTTATCACCAACTTGTTTGTGCCATTTTGCGATAACCCCTTCGGTCATGGTATCGCTCATTTTCGGCATTCTAACTACTTCAGCCATTGTATTTTATTTATCTAGTTAAAGTAACTTATATTAATCTAATATAAATGGATAATCCTCTTGAACGTACACATCTTTGTACAATTCATCAGCTGTAGGGAAAGGAGATTCTTCAGCAAATTTCACAGATTCATCTACAATACTTTTCACTTCAGCATCCACTTCAGCAAACCAAGCGTCATCAGCATAATTGTTTTCAAAAATAGCATGCTTTGTCGCCAACAATGGATCACGTCCTTTATATTCTTCTAATTCTTCTTTCGTACGATATTTCGCAGGATCGGACATCGAGTGACCTTTGTAACGGTATGTACGTATTTCCAAGAAAGTAGGTCCTTCCCCAGCACGAGCACGTTGAACAGCTTCATCCATCGCATTGTGTACAGCTACGACATCCATACCATCTACTGGTGCACAAGGCATATCAAAACCCAGTCCCATTTTATAAATATCTTGCATATTGGTTGTACGTTGTACGGAAGTACCCATTGCATAACCATTGTTTTCACAAACAAAAATTACAGGCAATTTCCACAACATGGCCATGTTCAAAGTTTCATTAAAAGCACCTTGACGAACTGCGCCATCACCCATGTAACATACGTTAACATTATTTGTACCCAAATATTTTTCAGCAAAAGCGATACCAGCTCCTAATGGAATCTGACCACCAACAATACCATGGCCACCCATCATTTTATGTTCTTTCGAGAAAAAGTGCATAGATCCACCTTTTCCTTTTGAACAACCTGTTGCTTTTCCAAACATCTCAGCCATACATTCATTCGCTGACACACCTTTTGCTAAAGCATGTGCGTGATCACGGTAGGCTGTAATTAAAGAATCTTCAGGTTTGATAACAGACATTGTACCTGCTACTACTGCCTCTTGTCCAATGTACAAGTGACAGAAACCACGGATTTTTTGTTGTCCATAAAGTTGACCTGTCTTCTCTTCAAACTTACGCATAAGTAGCATAGATCTATACCACTCTAAATATGTCTCTTTTGTTATAGGTGTTGAACTCATTTCAAAGTTTTGAATTTCTTACTAATCTTGACTACAAATCTAATCAATTTGGGTGATATTTTGGTCAGAAAATCAAATTTTCTTCTTGTTTTAGACAGTTCTAAGACATTTGATTTAAACGACATAAGAAGATACCCAAATAAATGACTGGCTTAATTTAGTAAATTAAAAAAAGAACAAACAAAAAAGCCAAAAGACATATTATTCTTTTGGCTTTTTTGTTTTGTAACAAATATGATTTTAGCTCAATTCAACAATCAAACTTGATTCATCTATTTTTCTTTGATCACCTGTTTGCATATCTTTCAATGAAAGCTGGCCTGAAGAAACTTCCTCTTCACCAATTAATAGAACAAATGGAATGCCTTTACTGTCGGCATAACTCATCTGTTTTTTCAATTTCGCGGCTGTTGGATAAAGCTCGACTGCAATGTTCGCCTTACGTAGGCGATTTAGAAGAGGTAATGTAAAGGACTCGGTTTCTTTATCAAAGTTCACAATCAAAAGCTTAGTGTAATCTCCCTTAGCCTCAGGATAAAGATTTAATTCTTCTAGAACGTCATAGATACGATCGGCACCGAAAGACACACCTACACCGGTCAATCCTTTCAAACCAAACATACCTGTCAAATCATCGTAGCGTCCACCACCACCGATGCTCCCCATAGCGACCTCATTCGTCTTTACCTCGAAAATGCAGCCCGTATAATAATTCAACCCACGCGCTAGGTAATATCAACCTCTACAAATTGGTTTAAAACTTCATTTGAAGAATCCAACTTAGAAATATAATCAAACGATTCTTCTATTTCTGCTATTCCCTTTAATCCTATTTCCGAATTTGATAATACGTGCTTTAAGGCAGACAATTTCTTTAGATTTGATCCCTCTAATAAAATAATTGGACGTAAAATTTCTAAATCCGCTGCTGTAAAACCTCGTTCTAATAGTTCTTTATTTACACCTTCTAAACCGATCTTATCCAATTTATCGATCGCAACTGTCATATCGACAATAAGTTCCGGCTTGCCAATAATCTCAGCTATACCTGAAAGAATCTTACGGTTGTTAATTTTAATCGTAAAATCTTGCAGTCCCAAATTTTTCAATGCTTCATGATAGATCAAAATAAACTCAGCTTCATTCAATAGGCTTTCAGAACCCACTACATCTACATCACACTGATAGAATTCGCGATAACGACCTCTTTGAGGACGATCAGCGCGCCATACAGGTTGAATTTGAAAACGTTTAAAAGGTAAAGAAATATCATTTTGATGCATGACAACGTAACGAGCAAACGGTACAGTGAGATCATAACGAAGTGCTTTTTCAGAAATATATGAGATTAATTTAGTTGAAGACTTGGATTCAACTAAATCATTGGGAGCTTTACTCAAATAATCTCCAGAATTCAAAATCTTGAAAATTAACTGATCCCCTTCATCACCATACTTTCCCGTAAGTGTCTGCAAATTTTCAAAAGAAGGAGTTTGAATTTCACTGTAACCATACTTTTTAAAAACACGCTTAAGTGTATTGAAAATATAATTACGTTTAAGCATTTCGGCAGGTGAAAAATCACGTGTGCCTTTTGCTAAAGAAGGTTTTACTGTTGCCATTTGGCAAAGTTAATATTTAAGAAGGATTTATTGGAACTTCGAAGAAAAAAGCTTAGTCAAGCTCTAAAATTTTCAAATACTCACAAGCTTTTTCTGCAGCTGTTTTTTCAGCGCTTTTTTTATTGAAATCTTGTCCTAGGCCACAAACTTCACCTTGTACAACTGCTTCAATAGAAAACATTTTATTCGATTCACCAGGAGGATTATCAATTTGATTGAATACAACCTCTTTACCATTATGCTGGCACCATTCGATCAAACGACTTTTAAAATTAGTTTCCGTTTGTTCCAATAAGTGAATATCTACATGTGGTTTAATAATACGGTTTAACAGAAAATTTTTAGTAAACACATACCCTTTGTCCAAATATACGGCACCGATAAGTGCTTCAAAAGCATCACCTAGCAGAGAGCCTTGTTTATTGGGAAAGCTAATCATTCTCGCGTCAAACTGAATAAGCTCATTTAATCCGAGCTTCCGAGAAAGTTGATTAAGATGTACACGACTGACAATTTTAGATCTCATTTCAGTCAAAAAGCCTTCGTCTTTATAAGGGTATTTTTTAAATAGTAGTTCAGCAACCACTGAACCTAAAATAGCATCTCCCAAAAATTCCAATCTTTCGTTGCTATTTTTGGAACCTTCCTTGATCACAACAGCTACAGACTTATGCCTAAAAGCCATTTGATAAAGTCGTATGTTTTCAGGGACAAAACCTAACAGGTTCTTGAGCTTTCTAACATAAACTTTGTCAGCAGAAAAATATAATTTATAAATCCTTGAAAAAGGCATCTTAGTCTAAAAAAGGGACAACAGGTATAAAGCACCTGTTGTATCCCAATTATTTTAATAACTTAAATAAAGTAATATTAAGCTTTGTATTTCTTCACAACAATAGTTGCGTTATGACCACCAAAACCAAAAGTATTACTCATTGCAGCATTTACAATACGCTTTTGAGCTTTATTAAATGTGAAATTTAATCTGTTATCCAATTCCGGATCATCTGTAAAATGATTAATAGTAGGTGGTACTATATCATTTTGAACAGCTAAAATAGAAGCAATAGTTTCAATCGCACCAGCAGCACCTAAAAGGTGTCCTGTCATTGATTTTGTCGAACTAATGTTCAATTTATAAGCGTGCTCACCAAATAAATCTACAATAGCTTTAGTTTCACTAATATCCCCTACCGGAGTAGAAGTGCCATGCACATTGATATAGTCAATATCTGTGAAATCTAGTTCCGCATCATTAACCGCCATTGTCATCGCAAGTTTAGCACCTAAGCCCTCTGGATGAGAAGCTGTGATGTGATGTGCATCAGCACTCATACCCCCACCCCCAATTTCAGCATAAATTTTAGCACCACGCGCTAATGCGTGTTCTAAACTTTCTAATATGATCGCACCAGACCCTTCACCAGAAACAAAACCATCACGATCCTTATCAAAAGGACGTGAAGCTGTTTTAGGATCATCATTTCTAGTTGACAATGCATGCATTGCATTAAATCCACCGATTCCAGCTTCATTAATAGTTGCCTCAGATCCACCAGTTACGATTACATCAGCTTTACCCATACGGATATAGTTAAAAGCATCAATCATCGCATTGGTTGCCGAAGCACATGCGGAGACAGCCGAAAAGTTAGGTCCACGAAGTCCGTGACGCATAGAAATATGTCCCGGAGCAATATCGACAAGCATTTTTGGAATGAAGAAAGGATTGAAACGTGGTGTTCCATCCCCTTTTGCGAAATTGACAACTTCATCTGTGAAAGTTGTCAATCCCCCAATTCCTGATCCCCAAATAACTCCGATACGATTTGTATCTAAATTTTCAAAAATTAAACCAGCATCCTTAATTGCTTCATCAGATGATGCAATAGCATACTGTACAAAAGGATCTACTTTGCGAGCTTCCTTGCGATCCATAAATTCATGTGGATCAAACCCCTTCACTTCACAAGCGAATTGGGTTTTAAATTTTGACGCATCAAAATGCGTAATGGGAGCAGCACCGCTTACACCATCTAGTAAACTATTCCAATATTCTGAAACGGTATTACCAATTGGTGTAAGTGCGCCTAATCCTGTTACTACTACTCTTTTAAGCTCCATTTATACGATTTGGCCCAATTAAATTAGTTAGTTAACGTTTTTTTCTAAATAAGTGATTGCTTGTCCCACTGTACCAATAGTTTCAGCTTGGTCATCAGGTATTGCAACGTTGAATTCTTTCTCAAATTCCATGATTAACTCTACAGTATCAAGTGAATCTGCACCTAAATCATTAGTGAAAGAAGCTTCTGGTGTTACCTCGTTTTCGTCTACACCTAATTTTTCAACGATAATTGCCTTTACTCTTGAAGCGATATCTGACATGATTTTATAGTTTAATTGTTTAATAAATCTGTGCAAAGAAAAATAAATTTCATCAAATATAAAAATCCATTTGATTTTTAGATTGTCAAATTATTTCCCAACCCGGTACAGCTACACCCTTAACTCGCTATAAACTAACCGTATTCAAGTATAACAATAATTCCTAATATGTACAAACATAGAGGCAATTAATTGAAATTTTACATTAAATTCACAGCATTTGCATCATTTTTTTGTATTTTCGTCAAGAACACAAGCTTAAATTTTCACTTTGAATAACAAAACGATACTAAAATGGGACCTAGAATTTGATGCCGAATTAGACTTCGTCCTTATTGCCATTTCATCTCCTTTAAAAGATTACCGTCTCTGCCATTTTATTAATAAGCTAACGCTCCTAAATTTTGTCAGAGGAAAAGAAGATAAATTTGACCATAATCAAAAGTTAAAGCAAAAAACTTCTGAAGAATTAGAGTATCATATTGTTTTTGACAATGCTAAAAAATCGGAGCAGCACTTTACTACCTTCTGGTATATAAATACCAAATTTCAAACAGAATATTATTTAATCAACAATAAAAGTATCGAAGGTAATTTATTAATACCGGAGCATCCTAATTTCGATTATTTTATAATTATCAAAAATTATATTGATGATGATGACCTGGATCGTATAGTAAAAAATATAAACAAAATACCCGAAGTCGTGTTTGTAAAAGAAATATCACCAAAAATATTGAAATCCAAAGAAAATCTGATATTTTAGCAAACTATTTAATAGTGTACAAGATACACCCCTTAAATCTAAATTATCCTCGTTAGTAAAACGAGTTTTATAATTTCACAAAAAAAATGAAGTTATATAAAAATAAAAATACATAGTAATAAAAAAATTAGAATGGAAAAAGTTCAAAAAAGGACTAAAATTGTTGCAACACTAGGTCCTGCATCTGCTGATAAACAAGTGCTAACAAATATGATTGCTAAAGGTGTAGACGTATGTCGTTTAAACTTTTCACACGGTAGTCAAGAAGATCATTTGAAAGTAATTGAAACCATCAATGCGATCAATGAAGAAACTAATTTTAATGTCGCTATTTTAGCCGATCTACAAGGTCCTAAGATCCGTATCGGAAAAATGAAAGAAGGTGGCGCTATATTAGTAAATGGCTCACAAGTTGAAATCACTACACATGAATTAATCGGTGATGAAGAGAAAATTTACATCACTTATGAAAATTTCCCAAATGATGTTGCTGCTAATGAAATCATCTTATTAGATGATGGCAAATTGCAATTGCGTGTTTTAAACACCAACTATAAAGATACTGTTACTTGTGAGGTTGTACATGGAGGTGTATTAACTTCTCGTAAAGGGGTTAATTTACCAAACACAAAAGTTTCAATTCCTTCTTTAACAGAAGAAGATCTAGATAATTTAAATTTTGCACTTGACCATGGTGCAGATTGGATTGCAATGTCATTTGTACGTTCAGCAGAAGATATTTACCAATGTAAAAAAATCATTGCTGAAAAAGGAAGCCACGCACAAGTAATCGCAAAAATCGAAAAACCCGAGGCTATCGAAAATATTGATGCTATCATCGAAGCAACTGATGCAATTATGGTTGCACGTGGTGATCTAGGTGTTGAAATGCCAATGGAAGAAGTACCAGGTTTACAAAAAATCATCGTTCAAAAATGTCGTGATTTATCAAAACCGGTTATCATTGCAACTCAGATGTTAGAAAGTATGATCACAACTCCACGTGCTACACGTGCTGAAGTTAATGATGTTGCTAACTCGGTTATTGATGGAGCTGATGCAGTGATGTTAAGCGGAGAAACATCTGTAGGTGAATTTCCTGAAATCGTTATCGAAACAATGAGTAAAATCATTATCCACGTGGAACAAACATCATATCCATATTATAATGAGAAAGTTAGTGAGATTAGCGATGGAACTAAAATTCCAGATGCAATTTGTGCGTCTTCGGTATATTTAGCAAAGAAAACAGATGCTGCCGCAATTGCTGTTTTAACATCTTCTGGTGCTACTGCATTTGAAATCGCAAGTTACAGACCGAACGCTGATATCATGGTTTTTACAGGAACTAAAAAATTGTTACGTCAATTAAGTTTATTATGGGGTGTTAAAACCTTTATTTATGACAAATTTGACAGTACAGACGGTTCTATTCATGATGTTAATAAATTTATTGTTAAGAATAACTATATCGCTCCGGGTTCGATTGTGATTAACACTGCATCGACACCGTTAATCGAAAAAGGAAAAACGAACACAATTCGTGTTTCCCAATTGTAATCAGCATAATATTAAAAAAATAGAAAAGCGCTTTTCCATGAATAAATTGGAGAGCGCTTTTTTTGTTGCAATATATTTAGAAGTTATTGTTAAAAATGACATAGTTCCCATATACAAAGCATTTAATAAAAAAAAGTAACCTGATTTAAGCCGATATTTACTACAGAATCAATTAGCTAAATTGTCTCAACCATATTCCTAAATTAGTAAATATGTACATTCTCAATCGTTTATTCTTGTACATATTATTTTTTATTAGAGTAGTAAAGATGTTACACAGCAGGACAAAGAACATACCCCTGAAGAGAATATAGAAATTAGCGCATTTTACTTTCGCGTCTCAAACAATCCGTCATTGATTAAAGATCTAAAACCATTAAAAGATGGCGACACCTACTAAGCAACCTTTTCAACTACCGCTGAAAAGGTGCTTATTGATGGACTACAACAACAAAGTGAGATTACTGTCAAGGATTTTAAAAATAAAGTAAAGTTCAGCTTTAAGCTATGAAAATCGGTAAAGATTTAGAGGTACCTTTTTAACAATACTATTATTCCAGTAGGTTTTTTTAACCTTAAATGATGCCTATCAAGGTAGCTATGTTCTTACCCAGCAAATCGAAATTAATGAAAATAGGGTTGATATCGGGAATGATGGACACCTACTTGAACTAGACACTTATTGATAATTTAGGCAATTAAACAACCTTCTTCATTCCGGATTGTCCACTAAGTATTATTTAACTCTAGAGTGAGCCAAAAGAAAATCTAAATTATCTATAAATCCACCATTTTCTAATTTATACCCAACCTACAGTTAGATATAAATTAGAATGTCAAAACAAGTACAAAATAAATGCTCAAAATCATTAGATAAAATTTATAATAAAAAATACCAAGGCAAGGAATTTTAAAAAATAAATCATTATATTTCATAATATTTACAGCCAATTAAATAATATAGAAAAAAATGCTACCAACTCTTAACCACAACATTGATTTTACAAAGGCTAGCTTTAAGGAATTTGAAAATATTCCAAACTATGACATGGTCCAATCAGCTACTGCTTTTCAGGAATTTACTGATTACATGAGCGAAAATGATCATATGAATTTTCGGTTCGTTACCAAAGGGTGTGGACCAGTCGTTCAAGTGAAAACATCCTTCATGAAAAATTCAAAGGAATGTATCAGTTTAGTCTCAAATGACTACCTAAATTTCACCCAGCATCCGAAAGTGAAGCAAGCAGCAATTGAAGGTATAATGAAATATGGAACAGGGGCAGGTGCATCTCCTCTTATTGGAGGCCATCATGAATATCATGTTCAACTTGAAGATAAACTATCTGATTTTTCAATTAGACCAACAGGCTCCTCAATTGTCTATACAACAGGATATACAGCAAACACAGCAACGCTACAATCATTACTAAAAGAAGAAGATTGTGCTATTGTTGATATGGAAGTACACGCTAGTGTTTACGAAGGTTTAAATAGCACAAACACAAAACGTTTTCCTCACAATAGTATGATTCATTTGGAAAGAGCTTTGGTTGATGCTCAAAACAAATTCAGGACAAAACTGGTCATCATTGATGGTGTTTACTCACAAAATGGAGATCTTGCGAAAATGGATGAAATATATGATCTCTGTGAAAAATATGGTGCTTATTTAATGGTAGATGATGCACATGGCATCGGTGTAATAGGTGAAAAAGGACGAGGATGCATTGAAGTTATAATTTATTAAATAAGTTCACATCATTTCTGGCACTTTAAGCAAAGCATTTGGACATATTGGCGGTTTTATTGTGTCAACTCCAGAAATTATAAATTATTTACGCTATCAAGCTAGGCAACAAGTATTTTCTTCAACATCATCACCCGCCGCCAATGGCTTAATTAAAGCGATCGCACTCATTGATGAAGAACCACAATGGAGAACCAAATTAGCAGAAAATATTGCTTATTTTAAAAACGGACTTCTTTCACTGAACTTAAATATAGGCACAACACAGTCTCCAATAATTCCTGTGAAGATTGGGGATCCACACAAAACTGCGCAAGTAGCACGAATGCTACTAGAGGCCGGTGTATATGCAAATTGCATTGTTTATCCTGGTGTTTCTAAAAAAGATGCACGCATCAGAACCAGCTTAATGGCTACACATAGCAAGGAGCATTTAGACCATGTTTTAAATGCTTTTGAACATATTGGCAAAAAAATTGATCTTACTAAGACAAGATAAAAGCATCTAATTGAAAGAAAGCAATATATTTAATTAACTTTGATCCTAAAGTTTAACTAAATATATTACGGCAGTGTCTAACTAAATATATTACTTCAATGGCCAGAAAAACGTATCAAGGAGAAAAGAACGATAAAAGTAGAACGATGACCAAACTTATCCAAGCAGTGGGTGCAGTTTTGGAAAAAAAGGATATACAGGACTTTCAATCGCGAATATTGCCAGTACTGCTGGAGTAGACAGAAAATTAATCTCAGTATACTTTGGAAGTGTTGACAATCTTATCGAAACATATATAAAAGGTAAGGACTACTGGGTAGAAGCAACCATTGCTGCTGAGGAAACACTTGCAAAAGCTTCAGGTACTAGCTCTCGCCTTTTCCTTGAAACTTATTACTGGAGCAAATTGATCAATTCACATTGAATGAAGAAATGCAAAAAGTAGTACTTTGGCAGATCAGTGAAAAATCTGATATTATGTCCCATGTAACGCAGACTAGAGAGAAGATGAGTGCCCTGTTTTTCCCATATTCTGATAAAGAACTCGCTGGAAAAGATGTTGATCTTAGAGCCGTCTCTAGTTTACTAGTAGCTGGTATATATTATCTTGTATTGCATACAAAAACAACAGATAGTACCTTTTGTGAGATAAACTTAACAACAGAAGAAGGAATAAATCGAATTAAAGATGCTGTTAAATTCATTTTAAAACAGACTTACGGGGTAAAGTAACGTCAATAGCTTAGTTGTTATTGACCTATTTTTATTTTCTAAATGTTAATTAAAACACAGTTTTTTACATCTAATAAGGAATATCGTAAAACTTAGTATTCCCTTTGCCACCATAACGATGATAAATATTATGGCTTGCAAAGAACAATAGCATTTAAAAGGTTGTATAATAAATAAACCTCTTGTACAGCAAAATATGATAAGTACAATTACTGAGCATAATTAAATTTTAGATGCTGATTCTCAAGATTTACTGAAATTCCTTTACTTCAAAATCTAAGGAATAGCCAATATATAGCAATTAGCGACTAATTAATTGTTGTTGTTTGCCCATTGCCTTATATGAACCTATATTTTTAACTAAAAACCAAGTAAAATAAAGCTCCGTCAAAATTTAAGCAACAATAAAATATGGTTTAATTATCTTCATTTAGCTTTATATCCATTACGTTTGAGTGGAGAGTCATGACGATGCATCAGGCTATCGGGTAAAAACTCTAATTTATATAAAGGTTGAACAGGCTTATTCTCAAGTTTAGAATTGCCACTGTCCCCTAAAGGGATAGCATTCTTAAAAGAATTTGGTATCGGAGCTGCATCGTCAATGTCAGTTTTTTTGTGTTGCATATGATAATGAACATTTGGATCTGTCGGAATCTTTAACACCGGAGTATTAGACTTGTAGCGACTTCCTCTCATATTCAAATCTGCACCCTCCCTATCTATTGGCAGACTATTCGATTTTACTACATTAAAACGTTCATCCGAATTGGGCTCCAATTTTAAATCAAAATTTTTCGATCCGTATTTATTACCCTCTGTACCAAACTTAGCACTTGATGTATTTCTGGATACACTATATGCATGTGTTGCAAAAAATGAAATACAGAAACAAACTAAACTTAATATCTTTTTCATATCGAGTATTTTTATAAAATATTTATCTAAAATAAAGCTTAATCCTTCATAATGAAACATTAAGCTTGTTAAACATTGTTAAAAGCAATTAAATCAAATAAAGCATCCCTATATTTGTAACAAATGAAGAAAAGTAGCATAGTTTTAATTATTAGCTTGATGACCCTAGCATTACTGGGAGTGGCAGCTATGCAATTTTATTTTATCAGAGAATCCTATCGTCAAAAATCACAATTGTTTGACGAATCGGTCAATGCTTCCTTAACGGCAGTCGCAGGTAAAATAGAACGTCGGGAGGTAATTGATTTTGCAAAAGTGCAACAGCAAACCAATATCAAAAAATATCAATTTGAGCAGGAGAAGCAAAGGCATCTTGCTGAACAATTGAAAATGCAAAGAGATCTGGAAAACTTAAGAGCTGATCAATATGCCATAAAAGAAAAATTTAAAGAAGCTGAAGATCAACTAAAAGAAACATTTCCTAGTGTTGTATCTATTGAAAATTCATTTTATGAGACTTACATCAATAGAAAAAGTAAAGAAAATGTATTAAGCATTGACGTCATCAAATACAACAGTCCTGATCATGTCATAAAAGAATATGTAGAAATTGGAGCAACCAAATTTCTACCAAAAGAAAATGCAAAAGATGATAGTGCAAGATTCGTTATACCAACAATAGATCCTATCTTAAAGCAAGCAATTGAGTATAAAATTGCGACTTTACCTCCAAGATTCAATAAACAGATTGCTAAGAAAATAGTAGATCTTGAAAATAAGTTGGAAAATATGAGCGGTCAGAATTTGATTGGAACTGGTAAAAATGTATTTGATACTATCGCAGCTATTGGCGGGAAAAGAAGCGGTCTTATTGAAGATGTTGCTATTGGAATGGAGCTATCCAAACGCCCATTTAGAGAGCGCTTAAATATTAATCTCATTCAAAACTTATTAAAAGAGGAACTTGCAGAAAGAGATATCAATTATCCTTTTAATATTGAAGTTCGCGATAGCAGTAATATCGTTTTCAGTGTACAAACCATCGATAATATTATTAAACCAAATAAAATAACTCGTTATTCAACAGCTCTATTTAAAGGAGATATTGGTTCTCCTCCAGGAAGATTAAGCGTTTATTTTCCTAGAAAAAGTACTATCATTGTTGATAATATGAGTTATCTATTGCTCCCTACAATAGCTTTGCTTTTCCTATTAATTGGCTGTTTTGCATATACCCTATTAATCATATTCAAACAGAAAAAAGTTTCAGAGATGAAAACTGATTTTATCAACAATATGACGCACGAATTAAAACACCTGTTGCTACAATTATGATAGCTAGTGAATCCTTGCGAGATCCAGAGATCATATCTGATGAGCGTAGAGTAAAGCGTCTTGCAAATATTATATATGATGAAAATGTGAGATTAGGTAACCATATCGAACGAGTATTAGATATTGCCCGTCTGGAAAAAGAAACATTAAAGTTAGAAAAAACACCTATTCACATTAATGATCTGCTTTCAGCAGTATTAGACAGCATGCAACTTCAAATACAAAAAGTAGGTGGCAAATTTGAACATCACTTTGATGCACAAAATGATATTGTAGTAGGAGATGAACTTCATTTGTCAAATGTATTTTTCAACTTGGTAGATAATGCTATAAAATACAGTAAAGATAATCCACACATAATTGTGAAAACCAAAAATACAAAAGAAAGTATTCAAATTACAATTATTGATAATGGGATTGGAATGGCAAAAGATCATTTATTAAAAATATTTGATCAATTTTATCGCATTCCTACAGGAAATGTCCACAACGTAAAAGGTTTTGGATTGGGACTATCATATGTTTATGATATTATTAAAAGAATGAATGGTAAAATTCAAGTAAAAAGCGATAAAGATAAGGGAACGCAGTTTGACATCCTATTACCCATAAAAAATTAAATTTAAAACGATATTAATTTCGTATATTATCATCAATATTCGAACAAAACCATAAGAATATGCAGAAGATATTATTAGCAGAAGACGATCCAAACTTAGGAGATTTATTAAAAGATTATTTAGAGCTTAAAGGGAAATTTGATGTCACCTTATGTACAGATGGTGAAGAAGCTGTCAATCAATTTCGTAAGAGCAGTTATGATCTTTGCATTTTAGACGTCATGATGCCCAAGAAAGATGGCTTTACAGTAGGCCGAGAAATCAGGAAAATAAATACAACAACCCCCATCATATTTGCTACTGCAAAAGGTATGATGGAAGATAAAACAGAAGCATTTGAACTTGGTGGCGATGATTATATCACAAAACCATTTCGAGTGGAAGAATTGCTCCTTCGCATAAATGCATTGCTTAAGCGTGTTGTAAGAGAGAAAGATGATCAGGTTGTAAGCGATAAATTTGAGATTGGAGAGTACTTCTTCGATTATACAAGTCAACAAATTGCGCATAAAGGTGTGCAACAAAAACTATCAACGAAAGAAGCGGAATTATTACGTCTACTTTGTCTAAAAAAGAATGATGTACTGACTCGAGAAGAAGCCCTTTTAAAAATTTGGCATGATGACAATTACTTTACAGGCCGGAGTATGGACGTTTTCTTAAGCAAATTGAGAAAATACCTACGAGATGATCCCAAAGTTGAAATTGTCAATGTACATGGAAAAGGCTATAAATTATTGGTTAGCTAATACACAATTACTAGAATAATAAAGAGATGTTAAAAACATCTCTTTTTGTTTATCTTGCAACAATGAAACTATCAATTCCATTTTTTTAATCCTTTCAATCTTTTGCTCTTCTACATCGCTTTATGCGCAAAAAGATACTTACAAAATGATAATCAAGATTTTGAAACCAATGCTAAGCCAATAAATTATAAGCAATTAATAGTTCCTGTGGCTTTAATGACTTACGGAGTAATCTCATTAAATAGCCCATACCTCAAACATAAGGATCAACAAATAAACAATTCAATTAATAATGATCCGTCCAAAACTTTTAAACTTGATAATGTTAGCGTTTTCATTCCTTCTGCCGCTGTCTTTGGGCTTGACTTACTCGGAATACCAAGTAAGCACAATTTAAAACAACGCTTAGTGGTAAGTTCGATTGCCCATGCAATCACCTTATCAGCAGTTTATACCATAAAAAAAACGACACCTACTTGGAGACCTGATCGCGCAGATCAAGAATCTTTTCCTTCAGGACATACTGCTGTACCTTTTACCGGTGCAGAAATTCTATGGCAAGAATATAAAGATCAATCCATTTGGTATGGTATTGCAGGCTATACAATTGCGGCGGGAACAGGTTACCTGAGAATGTATAATCATAAACATTGGTTTTCTGACGTCGCCATGGGAGCTGGTATTGGTATTATGGGAACAAAAATTGCATACTGGCTATTACCATTATTTGATAAACACTTGCAATCAAAAAAACAAGTTACCTAACGATGGCAACACCGTTTTACAATGGAAAACAAATTGGTTTGTCTGCTAATTTCCAATTTTAAACCTTGGTTTATTATCATTTTTATATAAAAGTTACAAAATATTTGTTTTTATAAAACTAATTCCGATATTTACAGCGCTTATAGAGAAAGGCAGAGGGAATAGACCCAATGAAGCCTTAGCAACCTGTCAATTGACAAGGTGCTACATTCTACCCCATCAAAAAGTGGGAATGATAAGCTAGACACAAAATATATCTTGTGCCCTCCTCTCTAAAAGCAATCAAAAAATTTAGTAAATAGATTCAAGAATTTTTGATCGTTTTTTATTTCGAATAAAAAAATCCTTCTAATTTCTTGCTTCGTTAAGGTTGAACAAATAAAATAATTTTATATTTATGTTACTAACGAACAACTTAGGTTACCCACGTGTAGGTGCCTTCCGCGAGTTGAAAAAGGCCAATGAAGCATATTGGGCTAAAAAAATCAGCGCGCAAGAATTATTGCAGGCTGGACTGAAAATCCGTGAAGGCAACTGGAAAACTCAAAAAGATGCTGGCATCGATTTGATTCCTTCCAATGATTTTTCATTTTATGACCAAGTTTTAGACTTGACATTAACTGTAGGTGCAATCCCTGCACAATATCAATCACTTTTAAATAACGAAGATAAAGGATACAATTTGGACCTTTACTTTGCAATGGCGCGTGGTTTCCAGCAAGATGGCGTTGACGTAACGGCAATGGAAATGACAAAATGGTTTGATACCAACTACCATTACATCGTACCTGAATTCGTGAAAAATCAAGAATTCAAATTGACTTCAGAGAAATTCTTAAATGAATATAATGAAGCAAAATCTTTAGGTATTGAAACGAAGCCTGTGTTAATTGGCCCGATCTCATACTTATTATTAGGTAAAGAAAAAGAATCTGGTTTCAACCGTATCGATTTAATCGATAAGTTGGTTCCTGTATATGAAGAAATCTTAACTAAATTGGCTACCGCTGGTGCAAAATATGTACAAATTGATGAGCCATTTTTAGCTTTAGATATTGATGATGCAACACGTGCTCTATACACTCGTGTATTTACTAAATTAGCTGCTGCTGCTCAAGACATCAAAATTATTGTAACGACTTATTTCGAGGCTTTACGTGACAACGAAGAAACAGCTCTAAACTTACCAGTTACGCAGTTCATGTTGATTTAGTAAGAGGTGAAAACCAACTCGACACTATATTAGCCAAAGTTCCGGCTTCATTAACACTTTCTTTGGGTGTAGTTGAAGGTCGCAACATTTGGAAAAATGATTACGTAAAATCTTTAGCACAAATCAAAAAAGCTGTTGATGCTTTAGGCAAAGACCGTGTATTAGTAGGACCTTCGAGTTCATTATTACACGTACCTTTCGATTTAGACAATGAAGATAATGAAGAGTCATTGCCTAAAGAAGTTAAAAATTGGTTGGCATTTGCTAAGCAAAAATTAGCAGAGGTAAAAGATTTAGCGATCTTAGCTGAAGGCGAAGTAGATGCAAAAACCGCTGAGCGTTTCGAAGCCAATAAGGCTGCTGCGGAAGACCGTCGTACATCTTCTTTAATCCACAAGCCTGAAGTTAAAGAACGTACAGCAAATATCACTGATGATGATGCTAAACGTACATCTACTTTCTTAGCTCGTAAAGAAGCACAACAAGCGAAATTTAATCTTCCAGCATTTCCAACAACGACAATTGGTTCATTCCCACAAACTAAAGATGTTCGTAAATGGAGAGCTGATTTGAAAAAAGGCGCAATTTCTCAAGAACAATACGATAAAGAAATCGCAGAAGAGACAGAAAGAACAATCCGTCTTCAGGAGCAATTGGATATCGATGTATTAGTTCATGGTGAATTCGAACGTAATGACATGGTTGAGTACTTCGGAGAGCAATTAGCAGGTTATGCCTTCACTAAAAACGGATGGGTTCAGTCATATGGTTCACGTTGTGTAAAACCTCCAGTTATTTATGGTGATGTTTACCGTCCTGCTGATATGACCGTACGTTGGTCTTCATATGCTCAAACCCTGACAAACCGTCCAGTAAAAGGAATGTTAACGGGTCCGGTTACGATTTTACAATGGTCATTCGTACGTAACGATCAACCACGCTCTACAACAACTTACCAAATTGCATTAGCGATTTTAGATGAAGTACAAGCTTTAGAAAAAGCAGGTATTAAAATTATCCAAATCGATGAACCTGCAATTCGTGAAGGTCTGCCATTACGTAAAGCTGATCACCAACAATATTTAGATTGGGCTGTACGTTCATTCCGAGTTTCATCTTCGAATGTAGATGACGATACACAGATTCACACCCATATGTGTTACTCTGAGTTCAACGATATCATTGAAGATATTGCTGCAATGGATGCTGATGTAATTACTATCGAGACTTCACGTTCGCAAATGGAATTATTAGATGCATTTGCTGCAGATTTTAAATATCCAAACGATATTGGACCAGGTGTATATGACATTCACTCTCCTCGTGTACCGAGTACAGAAGAGATGGTTGAATTATTACGTAAAGCAAAAGCTGTAGTTCCAGCTGAGCAACTTTGGGTAAATCCTGACTGTGGTTTAAAAACACGTGCTTGGCCAGAGACTAAAGCTGCCTTAGAAGCTATGGTTGAAGCTGCTAAAATCTTGCGAGCTGAATAAGTTTAGATTTTTAGAATTATAAATATAAAAGATCCTGAAGTTAAATCACTTCAGGATCTTTTTTTGTAAAAAAATAATAGTTTCTATTTAATACTTTAATATAGAAAGTTTAAATTTACCCTAATCAAAAAAGTGTATATCATGAAAACTTTCACTTGTCTTTTATACTTTCTGTTTTTTGTATCAATCTATACCTTTGCACAAGAGGGCTATCCCACTCCACCATTCAAATCAAACACTCTTTTTTATATACAACATAGCGAAGGTCATAACACCTATGTTTATGAAGCAAATATGAGTGATAAACAGCATTTCAATAACAAGAATCCTATCAATAACTATCGGATTTTATATGATAAAGGAGGAGAAATTAAACCTTTAACTGGTATCCAACAAAAATTTGCCTACGGTATTATAACAAAAGAACTAGGCAATAATACATTTGAGTTTGAGATTGTGTCTTACAAAAATCAACCCTTATATCTCAAGATGGATAAAGCAGGAAAGCCTTATGTGGAAACCACATTAAATGGTCACAAATTTAATCTCCATCGTATTTTCATTAAACAAAAAGAGGGAACTTCAGGCTTAGGGACGCAAGTTGAATATCTCATATTTTACGGCACAGACCACAGGGGTACCAAAGTACGAGAGAAATTGATACCGTAGTTGACATTAGGCGCCAATCCCGTTGCCTACTGTCATATTCAACTCTTTAATGCATTAGATTTTTTTATTTAATTAGTCTACATCATTTGATTGAAAAAGAAAATGAGGCGTTTACTTGACGTTGTTGCATCATAATATTTAAACGTATACCCTTCTTTAATTCAGGGGAAGGATATACGTGTTATTCATTTCATCTCAGAAACAATCTATTGAGTTTATCCTCAATTAGAAAGAATAAACTGTCAATTAGTTATTTTTTGCTTTTACGTCCTATTTTCCGTTTTCCTTTTATTCGATCTTCAACGTCTTTGATCGTGGACAACATCTCACTATCTAAATTTTCCAATCTAACCAAATTTAATACTTTTAAGGCTTTTTTAAATTTTTTAAGTTTTTCCAATATAAGTACCCTTTTTAATAGAAATAAAGAAGATGAAACTCCGGGTATTGTTAAAGCAAACTCAATTGTTTTTTCTGCCTCTTCATATGCATTGGTATCAATCAAGGTTTGTATATAAGGTTGATAAATTTCCAAAGCATATAAATTATGTACTAACGCTTCTTGAAAATATTTCTTTGCTTGTTCAAAATCAAACAACTGTTCCGCATGAAGTCTCCCCATCAGACATAGTGCCATCGTATTTGAATCATCATAAGACAAGGCGTATGACAAAGATTCTAACGTATTTTCTAGGTAATATGGATAACTATCCAATGCCTGTAACACATATTTATTCATAAAATATATTGCATCAATTCTCAAAAGATCCTTAAATAAGCGATGTCTATTTAAGGATCAATAATTAAATAAAAGATTATCTTAAATACCTCGACTCACGAAATACCAAAGAAATCATTAATTGCTCGAACATTGTCGAGACCAAAATAAAGTCAAAAGAGGAGTAACTACGAGAAAAAAGTATTCTGAAGAATATACCCAAGATCCTTCTTTTGGATTGAAGTAGGGTTATTTAATATAGCAAACATATTCTTCTATTATTAATTGTGAATACCTAATTGATTTTGCAAATATTTAAAACAAAATTGAAATTTCAAAATAAATTTATCAAAAACTATTTAGGTATACGTTTCACGATCAACAGCAAATTATTTTCCAGAACCAAATAGCCATACTCATAAATAAAATAGTAGGTCTGTCCTTTAGCATTGATGAAATTATGAGTATGATATTTTAAATCAAAGCCTTGCAGCAACATCTTTTCCTTACTTATCTTGAGTATCCCTTCATCTCCCAGAACTTCTTGTAGAATACGCCTGTTCTTACGCAATGTATGATTGATCTTTCTGATCAAGTTCGTTTGATCACTATTCTGTTTATAGTTATAACTATTGCGACAGGCATCATCACAAAATCTTTTATCAGAGCGTCCCCTTATTGACTTTTTACAATCTAGACATTTTTTTAAATTAATTTCTTCTTCCATAAATCATAAAATAAACGACAACAAACGTTTACAAACGGTTATAGTCGATTACAAACGTTTATTAACCGATTAAAATCTCAATTACTTTTCACTTTTGTTTCTGTTTCCTAAGCATAATTCGAAAGGATGCATTTATTGAAGTTAAACAATTTTACAAACATTTAAAAGCAAAGTTATGAGCAGATTAAAAAACAGAATTCAATTGATTGGACACTTAGGTTCTGATCCCGTGGTAAAAATTAGCACAAGCGGAACTAAAGTATCAACCTTACGTTTAGCTACCAAAGATCTATTTAAAAACAAAGCTGGTGAATGGGTTGATGAAACCCAGTGGCATACTTTAGTGATCTGGGGCAACCTTAATACTACTGTAGAAAAATATTGTCTAAGAGGTTCAGAGTTACTAGTAGAGGGAAAACTTACCTACCGCGAATACGAAGATAATAATGGAAATAACAAGACAATTACAGAAATCAAAGTTGACAGTTTAATTGTTATGAATAAATCTAAATTAAAGAAACGAAATGAAGAAATTTCTAGTCAAGAAATTACAGAAGAAGACTTACCATTTTAAATAAATAGTAGTAAAAACAAACATTTCAATCCAGATGATTGTTTCTTATTTAAACTCAATATCATATGAAAAGAATATTTCCAATATCATTAATCGTGTTAACTTGCCTTTCTTTATCGAGCTGTTCGGTCATTGAAGGTATTTTCAAAGCAGGAGTTTGGTCAGGTATAATCATCGTTGTGGTCGTTGTTGCTTTAGTAATATGGCTACTAGCTAAACTTTTTGGTGGAGGTAGTAAAAACTAACATAACTTACAAGATATGCCTAAAAATATTTTAGGCATATTTTTTTAATTATATCTATGTTTCATTACTATTGAACTACTAAACCTTTTCAAACTTTCCATACAATTTCCAATAATATCGAATATCAGACAAGGAAAATAAACTTTTTTTCCAAGAGCTAAGAATCAGCGATATCTGTTCCCCATTTTGCTCATACTTCCCAACAAAAACTTCCTCTTCAGACAAAAACAAACCCAAGTTATTGTGAAGAAGATGCAGATATTCCATTTCAATACCTTCAAAAATTAGTATACTTTGCTCTTTAACTTCCAATTCCAATGGAGCGGCAATCAATTCTGAAAACTCAATGGCTAAAAACTTATGCTTACTTTGAATAGGAAGCTGAAGTTGTGGTGCGCCCTCTATTTGCTTTAACAAATCAGTATTGTTCATCATAACTTCTCGGGTCAATAAGGGAATACCTGCTAAATTTTTTGTGCTATTTGTTACAATAGCTGGTTCAAAATAATCACTGAAATTTAAAATTTGATTAACAGAAAGATTTTCTTGAATTAAACTCTGCAAAGGAATGCCAAAATAATTAGCAATTATCATTACTGTTTCTATTTTAGGCTCAGCTCTTAATTCTTCATAAGACGAAATATTACCTCTGCTTAGATTAAATAAATCAGCAAATGCTTGTTGGCTTAACCCTCTCACCTTTCTTAATTTCTTTATATTATTACCAATATTTGTCATTTTTAAAAAAAATTAAAATTTTTTGCAAAATATTTTTGCAAATATTATCTTTATGCAAAGAATATATGCAATATATAAAAAACTAAATTATGTACTTCTCAAAAATTGAAAATTTTATTAGCAATATCGGATACGATATCTTTTATAAAGATGAGAAAGAAGGCGTTTTCATCATTCAAAATGAATTAGATGGCATTCACAATTTGATTGTAGGTATAGCTAATCCAATTTTAATTTTTGAACAATACTTATTTACAATTTCCAATGAAAGTATGGAATTGTTTAAATCACTACTCATTAAAAATAGGGACATGATCCACGGTGGTTTCGCCTTAACAGAAGACGGTAAAAAAGTAATTTTTAGATACACACTACAAATCAGCAATATTGACCAAAATGAATTTGATGCAGCCATCAATTCTTTAAGCTTATTAATCAGTGAGTATTACAATCAATTAATTAACTTCTCTAAATTATAGTAATTATGAATATTTTTAAAAGAATTTTCAGGATTGGTCAAGCGGAAATACACGCTGTCGTTGAAAAAATGGAAGATCCAATCAAAATGACGGAACAAGGTATCCGGGAAATGAAAGAAGATTTAGAACAAGCCCTTGAGGCATATGCTAAAGTAAAAGCATTAGCAATTCGTACCAAAAGCAATTTTGAGAAAAAACAAGAAGAAGCAAACCTGTTTGAAGGAAAAGCTATTCTCTTATTAAAGAAAGCACAGAATGGAGAACTTCAAGTTGATAAAGCTGAAAACTTAGCAAAAGAGGCTCTCTTATTAAAAAAGCAATTTATAGCAGAGGCGATAGAATTAGAAAAACAAAGTATAATTCATCTTCAGTCAGCAGACGAATTACATAAGAATGTAGATGTTCTCAAATTCAACATTACGAAATGGGAAAGCGAATTAACCACATTAAAAGCTCGTGTAAAAGTGTCTAACGCCGCTAAGATGGTCAATAAGCAATTGGCGAATATTGATTCAAATAGTACCATATCTATGCTGGAACGAATGAAAGTTAAAGTAGAGGAAGATGAAGCGTTAGCAAAAGCATATGGCGAAATTGCACATGGGAATAAATCGATCATTGATGAAATCAATGAAACAATTTCAAATAAGGACTCCATCAATGCCGAACTAGAAGCTTTAAAATTAAAACTTAATAATGATGAGAAAATTTGAATACAAAACAATTAAAATCGAACCTAAAGGTTTTTGGGGGACAAAACTTGATGAAGATCGCATAGATGAAATACTTAACGAATTAGGTGCTCAGGGCTGGGAACTTGTATCGATGCAAGATTTAGAGATCGGCGGAAGTTCTTGGTAATTTCACTATACATTCAAAAGAGAATTATAACAAAACCGAAGCCATTATGAGCGAATTATTCAACCTCCTTTTCAATCCAGTATCCAACGGTATCATGACTGTACTGACAGGAATTTCGCTGTTATATTGGATAATTATGTCCTTTGCGGGGGATGGATTACATCTATTTGATGGCGATGTGGACCTGGATGGTCACCTCCACTCTACTGCTGATGTAACAGACGTAGACAGTTCACAAGATTTACATCACCATTCGGACGCCGATACACATATAGAGCCATCTTTTTTCGCAAAAGCAATGGATTTCATTAATGTTGGCAAAGTTCCTATTATGATCATCGTTACACTTTTCAAATTTATTGGATGGATCATCACGATCATTTCTTCATTACTTTTAAATACCGCCACCTGGGGACTGAAATCCCTTTTTATTTTAATTCCTATATTTTTCATCACTTTTATATTAATGCATTTTTTCACTAAACCTCTTGCAAAACTTTTTAAAAACATTGGATATCATGGGGAAGAACCGATTGATTTCCTTGGGAGAATAGGAAAAATGAAAGCAACTATAGAAGGAAAAAAACTGGGATCAGCAGAATTTTTGATCGAAAGAGATCCTATACGGCTTTATGTAGAAGTCTAAATGGAGAAAAAATAGAATATGGAGATGAAGTCATTATTGTTGATGAATCAAAAGACAAAAAAATATATTACGTAACCAAAGAAATAACCATTCACAATATTTAATTATTAACCATGCAGTTACAAACTCTTTTATTTATAGATGGGATAACAGGTCTCATCCTCTTGATTGTAGGAATTATAGTTTTACTAATTTTTGCATTTTTCATTGTATTAAGTGCTTTCTACAAAAAATTCCACAAGGAAAAGCAATAGTAAGAACTGGGATTGGCGGGACAAATGTTGCTTTCAACAAAGGGATGTATGTCATTCCAGTTTTTCACAAAATGGAGATAATGGATATTTCAGTAAAAAAGATTGAAATATCCAGAATGCAGCACGATGGATTAATATGTAAGGACAATATTCGTGCTGATATTAAGGTCGCATTTTTTGTGCGTGTTAATAAGTCTGTTGATGATGTAATCAGTGTAGCACAATTTAGGATGTGAGCGCGCGAGTGATCCAGATACGTTAAAAAGTATTTTTGAATCCAAATTTTCAGAAGCACTAAAAACTGTAGGAAAAAAATTCGACTTTATTGAATTGTACGAAGCTCGACGGGAATTTAGAAATGAAATTCTAAATATTATTGGGACAGATTTGAATGGCTATATATTAGACGACTGTGCAATCGATTATTTAGAACAAACAGAATTGAAATTTTTAAGTCCAGATAATATTTTAGATTCACAGGGTATCCGTAAAATCACTGAACTAACTGCAGCTCAGAATATTCATGCCAATTTAATACGTCGTGATGAAGAAAAAGTAATTAAAAAACAGAATGTAGAAACGCGTGAGGCAATACTTGAGTTAGATCGACAATTAGCTGAAAAAGAAGAGAAACAACGTCGCGAAATCGACAATATTAAAGCTCGTGAAGATGCTGAAATAGCGAAAGTTAGAGAAGAAGAGCGTCTAAAATCCGAAACTGTCCGCATCTCTACAGAAGAACAGTTAGCTATTCAAGAAGAAAATAAGCTTCGTCAGATTATCATTGCAGAGAAAAACAAATTACGTACTAGTGCGGTTGAAACTGAACGTGTGGAAAAAGATCGTGCACTGGAAGAGACAGAGCGAATAAGAATTGTCACATTAGCACAAATTGATAAGGAACGTTCAATTGAAATCGAAAAGAAAAATATTCAAAATGTAATCAAAGAGCGTGTTCAACTCGAAAAAGGTGTTGTAGAAGAACAACAAGGTGTCAAAGATATAGAGGTATTCCGTGAAGTTGAACGAAAAAAACAAGCAGGTGTTATTGCGGCATCACAAGAAGCCGAAGAGCGTCTAATATCAACTGTCAAAGCAGCTGAAGCAGATAAAATAGCTTCTGAACAAAAAGCTGAGCAAGATGTTATTTTTGCAGAGTCCCGCAGAAAAGTTGCCGAGAAAAAAGCGCAAGAGTTATTAATCGATGCTGATGCGAAAAAAGAAGCATCAGTAAAAGAAGCAGAAGGTCGTAAAATAATTGCCGAAGCACAAGCGAAAGAGGATGCTGCTTTAGGTCTATCTGAGGCAGAAGTTATGATAGCGAAAGCAGAAGCAATTCAAATACAGGGTACTGCAGAGGCATCTATCATCGAGAAAAAAGCTGAAGCAAGCCGTAAGCAGGGAATAATGGAGGCAGAGGTAACGCGAGAGAAAGCAATTGCTGAAGCCACGGGTATTCAAGAAAAAGCTGAAGCAATGAAAAAGTTAGATGGTGTTGGAAGAGATCACGAAGAATTCAAGCTTCAACTACAAAAAGAAAAAGATATTGAATTGGCTCAAATAGGCATTCAAAAAGATATCGCAGCTTCACAAGCATCTGTATTGGCAGAAGCGTTAAAAACTGCAAAAATTGATATCGTTGGAGGTGAGACTATGTTCTTCGAAAACATTGTACGCCAAGTTTCTAATTCCAAAGGATTTGATCATTTAATCAATAATTCAAAACATGCAACAGACATCAAAAATTCATTGTTGGGTCCAGACGGAAAAGGTGATCTGGCAGAAAAAGTACGTGGCTTAGCCGATAAATATGGTATTTCATCTAATGATATCAAAAATCTAACTGTCTCCGCTGCCTTGGTTCAATTACAACAAGCAGCCAAAAATGCGGATGATAATGAAGATACTAATTTCATCAACTCGTTATTCGGTTTAGCCAAAAACTTAGGAATATCAAACAAAAAATTGATCTAATTTTTACACATATGTCAACTTGATAACGGATTCTTTTCAAGTTGACAACGATATAATTAGCTTTATTACACTGTTCATAATATAGTATTTTCCAAAGATGATTTAGATTTTCACCATTGTAAATGTAAGATTGACTTCACCAAATGAAAATCATAAAGTCAATACATTAACTATATACTAACACAGGTAGAAAGTAGAATTCAACACGGATTAAATAGTCCACGATTATTTTCGAATTATGCAAGAAACACAAGCGAACAACGATACTTTAGACTCTGGATCTTACGAAATTATCAGAAAACGTCTTCAACATCAAAAAGAAACGCTTTCCGATAAATTACAATTATTAAATACCGCCAGAAAAGAAATATTTAATTCGACCAACTTTATATTAAAGGCAAATCAACGTATATCAACAGATAATAACTGCGTATCAAGAGGTATTTTAGCAATTGGTAATATCTGCATATTCGGATATAATGTACATTTTGGATTACGAACCGAAATTCAGTTACAAGACGTATTTAGCATCTATTTATTTGAAGATAATCAATTTATTCCCCAAGATCTTGATTTCATAAATGATATAAATTTTGTTAATGATTACCAAAATCTATACAAATATTATAGAGATTCAATTTTTTCCAAATTTAGAAAACAGAGAACTATTTATATATGATCTTTCAAACCACCAAGAATGAACAAGATCTAAAAGCATTTAAATGGTTGATTAAAGATGGAAAATTAACTTATTTAGATGATCGAAGTATACATGAAGTTAAAAAAGCAAATCAACATGAATTTGATTGGACAAAAACTACCCTTGAAGATCGAAGATTGGGTCGGTTTCCCCATATTTCTATCTTAGATAAGGTATTTATTGAAGCAATTCATGGTGATATAACATTTAAAATTGAAAATAATACAGAGTCAGGTAAAGGAATTTATTCTGAAAAGGTTAGTAATCTTGATCAACAGCTAGATGATGCAGAATACCATTATGCTGACTTAGGTAATATGATTGCTCTTAGGATCAAACCCTTTCAAGAAGAATTTCGCGCTTACATTTTCAACATCAGAACCAAAGAGGTCGTCAACCTAAAAACGCTCAATGAATCTGCTATTTTGCTACCAGATAATCAAGGTATTATTTTCTCAAATGGATATTATCTTCAAAATGGCACACATAAAACCTTTGAGAATAACCTTGAAAATGTTCAGTTTCTAAAAAAAGTAATCTCTCCTAACGGAGAAGACTACCTATATGTTTTCACTCATGAGCAGTCGAATACATACATTTTAATGTCTTACAATATTATTCAACAATCTGTAGAAACCCCAATCGTTTGCAATGGATTTACCATATTTAAAGATGGAAGCTTAATCTATTTTCGTACAGAAAATGAAGCGACGCGCCACCATCAAGTACAAATATGGGAGACTCCATACATGGCTGTTCTGAAAGAAAATGCATCGCGCAGAGATGATCCCTTGTACAAAATTGGCAATAAAGATATTGTCCAAGCGATGTCTGAAGTTCAAGAAGTCATTCAACTGATTAACAAAGAAGATTCCTATGAAGGCCTATATGAGGATATTCTAAAAAAATCAAATTCCATCATAGATTCGTACTTCTGGGTCCATGATGAGGCTCTTCAAAATCTTGGTACACCATTACAACATATAAAAGAAATCGCGAACACAGCGATCGACGAGTTCGTTAAGGTACAGATTCAGCGTAAACATGCGGAAGAGATTCTAACAGCAATAGAAAAAAAAATAGAAGATCTTGTTTTTAAAGTCAATAGTTCGATTTATGAACAGTTAGATCAACTGGTACATAATTTATCACATACACGTAAATTACAAGGTGAGGTCATTGACTTGCGCAATGTGAAGTATATTGAAAACAATCGGATAAATGAACTAGAGGAACAGCTTCACCACATAGCGACTAATCTTTCTGAGAAAACAATACAGTTCTTATTACAGGAAGCTGCACTTACATCATATGAACAGAAGGTCGTCATCCAAAAGAATGAAGTCGACAAAGTAACAAAAGCTATCGATGCCAAAGCCATAGAGAATGGATGTAAAGCTATTTCTAGTGATTTGGAATTATTAATTGATATACTTCATAGCTTAAAGATTGATGACACAACACATACAACAAAGATAATTGAAAAAATATCAGTTATTTTTGCTTCATTAAATGAGGTTCGAGCCCAATTAACACGTAAATTAAATACACTAAAAAGTTCTGAAGCCATTGCAGAATTTTCGGCTCAACTCACTTTGTTAGAGCAATCAATTGTTAACTACTTGGAATTATCAACTTCGGCAGAAAAAGTTGACGAGTATTATACTAAGATTGTTGTAAACTTAGAAGAACTCGAAAGCAAGTTTTCTGAATTTGACGAATTTGCTTTAAAAATCGCTGATAAGCGCGATGAAATCATTAAAGCTTTCAATGGGAAACGCGAATATATTATTGAACAAATCAATAAACGCGCCTCTTCTCTTGAACAGATAGCACTGCGTGTCCTTAAAAACATCGAAAATAAGGCAAAATCTTTACTCACGAAAGAAGAGATTTTAAGTTTTTACTCGACCGACTTAATGATCGACAAGATTCGTCATATTATTTCAGAACTGAAAACAATACAAGATGTATCTAAAGCCGAAAGCCTTGAGAATTTACTTAAGAAATCACAAGAAGATGCGTTAAGAGTTTTAAGAGATAAGTCCGAACTATATGTTGAAGGTGAAAATATAATTAAACTTGGCAAAAACAAATTCACAGTTAATAACCAACGCTTAGGTCTAACATTAATACGGCGTCAAGACGAACTATATTATCATTTGACAGGAACTAGTTTCTATCAAAAAGTGACCGCCCAAGAGATCAATATTTATAAAGATATTTGGGAACAAGAAATTATTTCTGAGAATAAACTTGTGTATCGTGCCGAATATTTAGCTTATAAAACTTTCCTAGCATCACAATCTAAAAGCAATTTTAATGCAGAAAAATTCATTAATCAAGCTGTAGAACAAAACTATGTAGAATCTTATATCAAAGGTGTTCACAATTTTGATGCCCTTCAGATCTACGAACAACTTCACACCCTAGGGGAAAAATTAGATGTATTAAAGTTTGATCCTGAAACAAGAACATTAGCCCATTTTTTTGGCAGCAATTGGACCAATCCGTTCGTTCTAAATTAATAGCTCTTATCCGATCATCTAATCAAATCCTTAAGAATTTTCCAAATTCAAATCGATACGAAAGTATACTAAAGGAAATGAATGATGAGGTCAATCGTTGGGAAACACACCTGGATCTATCGCAAATAAACAAAGAGAACATTGCAAAATACCTTTTTAAAACATTTAGCAAATTCAATAAATTATCATTGTCCGACTTTGCCGATCATTTAAAACAAGAGTTTACGCGTTACCTACATGATAGAAAGACCCTAAAAGATTTTGAAGGAGATATAAACAATGAAGGTTTCAGTCTTATAGATCGTTATTATTTAATTCAAAACTGGCTATATGCTTTTATTGAGAGCAATGATCATTTAATTAAATTTGAAAAATATATTAATGAAACCGCAGCATTAATCTTGTTTGATCAGATTGATTACGAACTTATTATAGCCCAAGATCAACTTTCAGTAGCGAATTTGAAAGGAAGTCATCCAGTGATCACAAATGAAAGTTATCAAATAGATTTTCACTCTTTCATTCAAAAATTAGAAAAATTTCACGAGATAGATATACCTCGTTTCGAGTCATTTAACATATTAAAAGAAAAATTAAGCACAGCCTATAAAAAAGAACTAAAAATAAACGAATTCGAACCAAAAGTATTGAGTTCGTTTGTTCGAAATAAATTGATTAATGATGTTTACTTTCCTTTAATAGGAACAAATTTTGCGAAGCAATTAGGTGTGGCTGGAGAAAATAAACGTACAGCAAAAATGGGAATGCTTCTTCTCATTTCTCCTCCCGGGTATGGAAAAACAACATTGATGGAGTATTTAGCAAAAACAATGGGGCTACACTTTGTGAAAATCAATGGTCCCACAATCGGTCACACCATTACATCGATCGATCCTTCTGAAGCTAAAACATCTGGTGAACGAGAGGAGCTTAAAAAAATTAATCTAGCCTTTGAAATGGCAGACAATGTGATGCTGTACCTGGATGACATCCAACATCTCAATCCTGAGTTTCTTCAAAAATTCATATCACTAGCCGATGGACAAAGAAAGATTGACGGTATTTTTGAAGGAGAAAGCAAGACTTACGATCTTCGCGGAAATCGATTTTGTATCGTAATGGCGGGAAATCCTTATACAGAGAGTGGCTCAAAATTTAGAATCCCTGATATGCTAGCCAATCGCGCTGATGTATACAACTTAGGAGATGTTATAGGAGATACAGATTACTTATTCAATTTAAGCTTAATTGAAAATGCTGCTGTTGAAAATCCTGCAATTGACAAAATTGCAGGTAAAAGTTTCAACGATTTTTACGCGCTCATACGGTATATAGAAAATAGAGAAGAACAATTACCAGAGTTAGAAGGAAACTATTTGAAGCAAGACGTTGATGACTTCCTTGCAGTCTTGCAGCATCTTCTTAAGATTCGTAATATCGTCATAAAAGTAAATCAAAGCTACATCAACAGTGCTGCTATGCAAGATAATTATCGAACAGAGCCTCCCTTTAAATTACAGGGTTCTTATCGAAATATGAGCAAACTGGTCGCCCAAGTCGTTCCTATGATGAACGATCAAGAAATTAATCAGCTTATTTTAACACATTATGAAAGTGAATCACAAACGCTTACTGCAGATACAGAATCAAATTTATTAAAGCTTAAAGAGTTAGCAGATATCTTAACAAAAGAGGAAAAAGAGCGCTGGGAAGCAATCAAAAAGGTTTTTCAAAAAGACAATAAGCATGGTGCTCTAGGTAAAGATGATAAAATGTTTGCTCAATTATTGGAATTTAATGAAAACTTACAGGGCATAATCAATGCTATCAGTAAGAAATAAAATCGGTAACATAATAAAGATTAAGATTATTCTATCTTCTTAAGATAAAAGAGGCAATCATTAAAAATGAATGCCTCTTCTATTTTATTGCGGTAAGATTTACTTAGTCGCTGCTCCAGTAATTTCAGTAGCCAATTTTTGAGTATACTCAGCCCACAATTTAGCATCATCAGCTGTAAACTTACTAGCAGCGGTAGCTGTTTTAGTAGCCCACTCTTGTTGTTTAGTTGCTAATTCTTGAAGCTTAGTCGCATCACCACCTTTAGCGGCAGCAACATACTCATTCACAAATTTTGTATAATCATCAGCCAATTGCTGTACTTCCGGAGAACTAAATTTAGGTACTGTAGTTGTCGAAGTAGTCTCTGTAGTAGTTGTTGTCGCAACACCATTATCAGTGTTAACTTGAGTAGTTGTATCTTTTACTTCTACTTTTTTGCTATCCGTATTATTACATGACGCAAAAATAATCACTGCAGCCACAGCAGATAAAATCAATTTCTTCATAAAATTATAAGTTTAAAATAAATAAAATTACGTTAATTTAAAATAAAGATCAGACAATATATTTTAAAATTAAACAAATGCTAAAGCATAAAATAAAAAATCAGAAAGAAATGATCTTTTATACTCTTAGGCACAATAAAGAGCTTTGAAATTTAATTTGCAAAATTGGATAATTGTAACAATAATATAGACTTATAGATCTATATTTTAGGAAATCCCTTTTATTTAATAAAATACTAAATTCATCTATCACATTAATGGACAATGCTTTACCATCGCCCTCCCGCGCCTCCACCTCCAGAAGATCCTCCACCAAAACTACCACCACCCGAACCACTAGATCTGCCCGATCCACCACTTGAACTGCTTGATGATGACCTCACCAATCTCGGCGTACTCTGAGTTCCATGAGAGATTGTATAACCACAATATTTACATAGATCATACTTTTCTTCCAATCCACCAGAACTATAGGTCGCCTTTGTAATAGTTTTACGTAAATCTTTTTCAAATGTTTTATAATGGCATTGTGGACATAGTTCGATAGTTTTATTTTCATCCCAGGGAATCAATTTAGTCTCATTAGTTTTACTATTAACCCAGACTTCATAATCACGGCTATTAATTTTCTCTTCCATTAATTGACCTGCATCCAGGTAATTTCTCATTTTTGAATCCGCATTATCTCTATTTATACGCAACCAATTACCAGAATTATCTGGGGGTAATAACCGTCCTTCATATTTATATAATCTTTTATTTGACTTGCCAAAATCTATCCAAGCCAAAGGACTTACTAATATTGGAAGAAAGTTCCATCTCAAAAATTTACGAATTGCTTGCTGAATATTTTCCTCATCCTTATAAGAATTCATAACAGTCGTTACGCCCGCATTATACTTCATAGCAAGAGTTATGATACCGAACACGAGAATGAAATAAGGTAAATTCCTAACTTGATAAACTTGTTCAAAATTTTCAAAAACAAATGCAAAAATAAAAGACGTAAAAAACATCAGCATACCCATACACCCACAACCGCTTACTAACGGAGGAAAATAACTACTTTTTTTGTAATCTTTCCCTTTGTCATTTTAGTCACAACTGATATCCAAACATATAAGATTACAAAAGCAAAAAGAACTAGTAATGAATTTTTTAAATGTGGATTTTTAAAATTCCAGAAAGGTATTGTTTCTGGCATTAAGCGATCCAATTCTGTTCGTGCATCTGGAGCAGTCAGGATAGTCTCGATAAATCGTGAACATTCTAAAACGCCACGATCATAATCCTCCGCTTTAAAATTGGGAACTAAAAACTTTTCACCTATCCGCTTAAGATAGGCATCCGGCAATATACCCTCCATACCATATCCAGATATAAATCGATACTCATGTCTGTTTTTAGCAATAAAAAGAAGTAATCCATTATTACTCTCTTTTTTACCAATTCCCCAAGCATTAAATAAATTTAATGCAAAATCAAAATCACTATCTCCGACATAGTCATTAACTATTACAATCGCAAATTCACATTTTGTGATCGAATCGACCTGCCAAGAAATAGCATCTAGTTCTTCTACTACATGATTAGAAATAATTTGATCCGGATTTGAAACAAAATAATTTTGTCCCTTAATTTTAGGATTAGGAAGATCTTCAATGCCATATTGAGCAAAAGAAAATGAGGGCCCATGAATTAATACAAGGGTAAGAACTGTGAAAATAATTTTTTTAAAAATTCTTGACATAAACTAAATTTAGTATTTTAATTTGAACCAAAAAACATTTAATATTCTTCATAAATAAAATATCGCAACGAAGGCTACTCGATATCAATACATTCAAAAAAAAGAGGTAAGTATTTTGGATACTTACCTCTCAATTAGCGATTAAAAGATTAGAAAAATTATTTTTCGATATCTTTTAAGCTATTCATCTTTTTATATTCTAGGAAACCTTTAATATCTGTAAAGTGTTCACGAACACGTTTATTTCCAAATTCAAAGACTTTATGAGCTAATCCATCTAAGAAATCTCGATCGTGAGACACCAAGATCAATGTTCCATCAAAATCTTGAAGAGCATCTTTAATAATATCTTTAGTCTTCATATCCAAGTGATTGGTAGGCTCATCTAGTATAAGAACATTTACAGGTTCCAATAGCAATTTAATCATGGCCAAACGAGTTTTTTCACCTCCTGACAAGACTTTTACTTTTTTTGTAGTATCATCTCCACTAAACATGAAAGCGCCGAGCAAATCTTTAATTTTCACGCGGACATCACCTACTGCAATCTGATCAATCGTGTCGAAAACAGTAAGTTCTCCATCCAATAACGCGGCCTGATTTTGTGCAAAATAGCCAATCTTAGCATTGTGACCAATTTTCAAACTTCCTTCATAATCAATCTCTCCCATAATTGCTTTAATCATAGTTGATTTTCCTTCTCCATTTTTACCCACAAAAGCAACTTTTTCGCCACGTTCAATAACCATATCTGCTTTTTGAAAAACAACATGTTCATCATATTTTTTTGTAAGCTCCTCAACCATAACGGGATATTGTCCTGAACGAGGTGAAGGTGGAAATTTTAATCTCAAAGCAGATGTATCAACCTCATCGATCTCAATTACTTCCAATTTCTCTAACATTTTAACATGTGATTGTACTTGGAGGGTCTTTGAATAAGTTCCTCTAAAACGGTCTATGAATTCTTGATTATCAGCAATAAATCTTTGTTGCTCTTCATAAGCCTTTAATTGGTGTAGACGACGATCTTACGTAACTCAAGATAATGACTGTACTTAGCCTTATAATCATAGATACGACCCATCGTTACTTCAATTGTTCGATTTGTAATGTTATCGACAAAAGCTCTATCGTGAGAAATAACAATGACAGCTTTTGCAGAATTCATCAAGAAATCCTCTAGCCATTGAATACTCTCAATATCCATATGATTGGTCGGCTCATCCAATAAAATTAAATCTGGTTTTTTCAAGAGAATCTTCGCCAGTTCAATTCGCATGCGCCATCCTCCAGAAAATTCAGAAGTTTGACGAGTAAAATCTGTGCGTTCAAATCCCAATCCTTTTAGTACCTTCTCGACTTCAGCATCGTAATTAACCTCTTCGATTGAATAAAACTTTTCACTTAGTTCAGACACTCTTTCAATCAGCTTCATGTAATCATCAGTTTCGTAGTCTGTTCTTACATTAAGTTGTTCATTTAGTTCCTCTAATTCATCCCGCATCTGATAAACTTCTCCAAATGCTTTAGATGTCTCTTCAAAAACAGTAACATTATCTTCTGTTAATAAATGTTGGGGTAAGTATGCAATAACTGCATCTTTAGGTCCCGAAACATTACCTGTTGTAGGTTTACCTCCACCAGCAATAATCTTCAATAATGTTGATTTACCTGCACCATTTTTTCCCATTAAAGCAATTTTATCATTTTCATTGATTGAAAATGACACATCACTAAAAAGAGTTGTTCCTCCGAAGGAAACTGAAATATTATTTACATTAATCACTTTTATTCGCTTATATTTTCCGCAAAGATAAGCGAATCAATCTTATAAATATAGTACCCACCATTTTTATGGATGATTATACCTAACAACTACAAGAAAAAACAAGAATTATGGTCAATAATTTTCAGCATATATCTTTATTGATAATTGAATATCATTTCCTATAAAAGAAATAATAATAGTAATTTTCAATTTTGTGTATCTTTGCCTCATGCGATTTGATATAATTACCGTACTTCCCAGTCTATTAGATAGTCCTTTTGCACATTCTATTTTGCAACGGGCACAAAAAAAAGGTTTAGCAGAAATTGTTGTACACAATCTACGTGATTACGCGACAAATAAGCAGAAAAGTGTTGATGATTATCCCTATGGAGGAGGTTCTGGTATGGTTATGCAGATCGAGCCCTTTGCGGCTTGTATAGAAAAACTACAAGCAGAACGCACGTATGATGAAATTATCTTCATGTCTCCTGATGGCGAAACACTCAATCAAGAAATCGCGAATAATTTATCTACAAAAGGTAACATGATGATTCTTTGTGGCCACTACAAAGGTATTGATCAACGAATTAGAGATATCTATGTTACAAAAGAAATTTCTGTGGGTGATTATGTTTTATCTGGAGGAGAATTACCAGCGGCAATTTTAACAGATGCCATTATAAGATTAATACCTGGAGTTTTATCAGATGAAACTTCCGCTTTATCCGATTCTTTTCAAGACGGATTACTTGATGCGCCCATTTATACGCGTCCTGCAGACTGGAAAGGACATAAAGTTCCGGATGTATTACTTAGTGGACATGAAGCTAAAATATTGCAATGGAGAGACGAACAGCAGCTTATCCGCACCCGAGAAAGAAGACCAGATTTATTAAATGACTAATAAATTTCAGATTTTATTGATTATTTATCATAAAAAGTTTGCTTAATCATTTTTTTTTATAAATTTGTGATACAATGACGACAGTTAGAACATATACAAATTGGTGGTGGCCTGAAGCAATAAGCATCGGGGACTAATTGGTATTGTCAAAATATTTCATAATCAACCAAAACCATTTATGGAAGTTCAAACCCGATGCGACTCAGTATCGGGTTTTTTATGTTTAAAAAATTAAGAATAAAATGAAATACACGTTTAAAACCAATCTCAAAAAATTGCTCGCTGATACGACAACTCCGGTTAGCATCTATCTCAGATTACGTGACGTCTTTCCAAATAGCATTTTACTAGAAAGTTCGGATTACCACAGCAGAGACAACAATATAAGTTACATCTGTTGCCAGTCCATTGCGCATATCAAACTTGATAATACGCAATTAGAAATTGCATATCCGAACGAAAAAGTCATCCTTAAAAATAAGGAAGAAATTAATTTAAAAGAGGAGGTTGCTACATTCAGAAAAGCATTTGGCGAACCCATTTCAACAGAACGTAACATTATTTCAAATGGTCTTTTTGGTTATTTCACATTTGATGCCATCGAACATTTCGAAGATATCAAGTTAACTACGGCTCCAAGTCCAAAACTGGATATTCCACATTTACAGTATCATGTTTATAAATACGTGATAGCAATAGACCATTTTAGAAATGAACTATTTGTATTTGAACATTTATTAAATGATGAAGAATCCGAATTAGATAAACTACAGTATTTAATACAAAATAAGAACTTTCCCGAATATACATTTCGTAGAACTGGAGAAGAGGCGTCCAATAGATCAGATGAAGAACATCGCGAATTGGTCAAAAAAGTAAAAGAACATATTCAAAGAGGTGATGTTTTTCAAATTGTTCCATCACGCGCATTTTCAACGCCTTTTCTAGGCGATGAGTTCAATGTATATCGTGCTTTACGTTCCATCAACCCCTCCCCCTACTTATTCTACTTTGACTACGGAAATTTCAAACTATTTGGGTCTTCTCCAGAAGCACAATTGACCATTAAAAATGGAGAAGCAACAATTTATCCAATTGCAGGTACTTTTAAACGGACCGGTAATATGGAGGAGGATATTAAAATAGCCGAAGAACTTAAAAATGACCCTAAAGAATCCGCTGAACATGTCATGCTCGTAGATCTTGCAAGAAACGATTTAAGCAGACATTGTAACCAAGTTGAGGTAAAATCTTATAAGGAAGCACAATACTATTCCCATGTAATCCACTTAGTTTCAAAAGTTTCAGGCAAATTAAAACCAGGAGTCAATCCTTTTGATGTTGTGGGTGATACTTATCCGGCAGGAACACTGAGTGGTGCCCCTAAACATATGGCGCTTACTTTAATAGATCGTTATGAAGGCCAACAAAGATCATTCTATAGCGGTGCAATTGGATATATGGGTTTTAATGGCGATTTTAATCATGCTATTATGATTCGTTCATTTTTAAGTAAACAAAATCTATTGAATTACCAAGCAGGAGGAGGAATTGTATTAGATTCAGATCCAGAGATGGAATTACAAGAAGTAAATAATAAAATAGCAGCTTTGAGAAAAGCATTAGAATTAGCAGAAACGTTATGATTAGACCTTTAGAATATTGTGACAATCTATCACACATTCGCAGTTCAATTGACTGTATCGACTATAGAATCATTGAACTTATTGCACAACGGGCGCAATATGTACAACAAGCCGCTCAATATAAATCTTCATTAGAAGAAGTTAAAGCGGAACAAAGAGTAATTAACATGTTCGAGCAAAGAAATGATTGGGCAACTAATTTTAAAATTGAAGGAAAACTCGTAGAAAGTGTATTCCAATCAATCATCAATCACTTCATTAATAAAGAAACAGAAATTTTCCATGAGCAATCATAAAATATTAGTAATCGACAATTACGATTCGTTCACCTACAATTTGGTTCATCTATTACAAGAATGTGATCAAGAATATACAGTATGGAGAAATGATAAATTCAAATTAGAAGAGGTAGCTGCTTTTGATAAAATTTTATTGTCGCCAGGCCCAGGTATTCCCGAAGAAGCCGGTCTGTTATTAGATGTCATCCGCACATATGCGGATACAAAAAGTATATTAGGCATTTGCCTTGGCCAACAAGCCATTGCCGAAGTTTTTGGAGGTAAACTTTATAATATGCCGAGACCGCTACATGGAGTGGCAACAGATCTAATTATTATAGATCATTCAGAAAAACTATTTGAAGATTACGCTAGTCACAGTAAGATTGCACGTTATCATTCCTGGGCTGTCGAAACTTCATCTCTTCCTCAAACCTTAAAAGTAACCGCAACAGATGAAGATGGTGTTATCATGGCACTGTCCCATAGGACCCTTGACGTAAAAGGATTACAATTTCATCCAGAATCTGTTTTGACAGAGAATGGGAAAAAACTAATTGAAAACTGGTTAAAAAAATAGAAATGACAATTTTAGATAAAATAGTTGAACGAAAACGAGTAGAAGTCTCAGAAGCTCAAGCAAAAGTTTCTATCGAAGAACTTAGTGAATATCCGCTCTTTAGTAGAACTTGTTATTCGCTAAAAGAATCCGTTCTTGATCCACAACGTACGGGGATAATCTCAGAATACAAACGCGCCTCCCCTTCCAAAGGCGTCATCAACAACATTAACACGGTATCAGAAGTTGTCAAAGGATATCAAAATGCAGGCGCTTCTGCCATATCAGTATTAACAGATGCTGATTTTTTCAAGGAAGTTTAAAGGATCTGGAAGAAGCCCGATCAGTATTAACCATACCTTACTTCGTAAAGAATTTATAATCGATAAATATCAGATCGCTGAAGCAAAAGCCTATGGTGCTGATATTATTTTACTAATAGCGGCATGTTTGACCAATGAAGAGGTAAGCGAACTCTCCAATTACGCTAAAACTTTGGGTCTGAATGTACTTTTGGAGGTTCATAACGAAGAAGAATTAAAAGGAAACCTATTTGATACAGTTGATGCCATTGGCGTAAACAACCGTAATCTGAAAGACTTCTCCGTATCATTAGCGCACTCTTACGACTTAGTCAATAAAATTCCAGATACTTATATTAAAGTTTCAGAAAGTGGAATTTCAGACCCTCAAACAATCCGTGAATTAAAAAGCATTGGTTATAATTCATTTCTTATTGGCGAAAATTTTATGAAAACAACTGACCCGGGGAAAGCATTATTGGAATTTGTAAAAGAAATATAAAAACTATTTAAATCCAATCTAAATAAGAGTATATTTGCTTCTTAAAATCACAGATTAAGTAGCCGCTTCTTATTTTGGACACAAAAATTTTTATCATAAATAAAGATAGCTTTGAGCAAATATACCTTCAATATTGGGAAGGTATGTTTGCATTTTGTATCAAAAATATCCAAGATGAAGAAGTTGCAAAAGAAATCGTTCAAGAAGTTTTTAAATCATTATGGGAACGGCGTGATGATCTTCGTCTTCTAGAAGTTGAGCGATACTTAATCAGAGCTGTTAAACTCAAAACCTTTGAATATATACGTAATAAAGTTACGCGCCAACATCATTTAGAAAACATAATTAATACAGCGGAAAACCACTATGTAGAGCATCCCTTAATTGCTCAAGAACTATCGGAGAAGATTTCATCATTAGTCAATAAATTACCCGCTCAATGTAAAAATGTTTTTCAAATGAGCAGAGATCAAGGTTTAACAAATAAAGAAATAGCCCATAAATTATATATATCAGAGCGAGCTGTAGAATATCACATTTCCAAAGCTTTAAAAACGCTAAAAACCGAATTAACCGAATATATTAATTAAATAAAAAAGAAATCCTGTATTTTTGCTATTAAGGATATAAGCCGATGAAAGTTGATCAAAAGTTGATAGAGAAATATCATTTAAACCAATGCACTCCAGAAGAAAGAATTCTTGTGGAGGAATGGCTTGTAGATGATAATTTGGACTTTTCTCCACTATCACTTCCTCAATTTGACAAGTCCCATATCCAATCACAGATCTGGGAAAACATTGCCGCTAATATAATTGAACCAGCCCCGATTAAAGTTGATAATAATAGAAAAAGACTAATACGTTACATAAGTATCGCTGCTTCAATCGTAATTTTATTCGGCCTCTTTATCTATAAAAACAATATAGATAAAGAAATTAGTTATGCCATTTTTGATAATAGCACAAGTGCAAATTCAAAGTATTTTGAAAAAAATAGTTATGAACTAATTTTAGGAAAGCATGCTACAGCAAAAATTAATGTAGAAACTGGAGAATTTTTTTCAATGGGTACAATGGTTATTATTCCAAAGAAAGATTTCGAATTTAGTTTTATTGGAACTAGAGAAAAAAAGGAATTAAAAAATGGAGAAACTTATTTCATTCTAAACTCCAAAAATACAGGCAAGCAAATTATTCTCTCCCAATCGGAACTCACTTTTTTAGCACCAACAATACAGAATCAGCTTAAATTACAGTTTAACATTATATAACAAGCCTCTATTAATAACTTCAATTCCCATGCAATTAAAACCTATTTCTAAAACTCTTCTACTTTTATTAATAGTTTTCTTTATTGGTTGTTCGAGTAGAGACCAAAGTAACAGTAGTTCCAACAACTACAGCTTGTATATTATGAATAAGAATTTGGGAAATACCATTGTAACAACTAATTCTATAGATTCGGGGACAATAAATATTCTGAAAGATGGTATCGACTTACCAACACGATATTTTGATCGAAGCATCATCGTACATAATGACTTTTTCTATCATATAAAAAGTGGAAAATTCATAAAATTCGAAATGCAGGAAAATGCATTAACAGAAATAGCTGCGATTCCGATGTCCAATCAACATATAGAAAATATGAATTGGCAAGGAAAAGATACGTTATTACTTTTTACGCTTGACAATAAAACATATAGTAAACTGCACTACTATAAAATAGATGTAAAGAAGTTCGAGATCCTACAAAAAGAAGAAATACATTTACCAGTTGCTCCAAGTAAATTTCCGATAGTTTCAATAGGATTCAGCACATTACATCAGAATAATCTCATACTGGGATATACATACAATAAAGTAATCAACGAAACAGATTTTACGACTATTGACACCATGTATTTTGCAACATTAGACCCACAAACGCTAAAGATAAAAAGCATACAAAAAGATAACCGATCCACCTACCCAGGAGGAGTCAATACAGTACAGTCTTACAGTTTTCATGATGAGAGAGGAAATTTCTATTTTATGAGTTGCCCAGGAATTGCTTTAGGAAACAATCTCAGTAAACCTACCGCAATATTTAGAATACCAAATAATACAACAACAGTAGATTCAAGCTATTTCTTTAATCTTACCGCTACAAATCAAAATCATGCCTATGGCATGTGGTACTTAGGGAATAATGAAGCAATCATTCGTAGTGAAAGAAAAGACCTTTATAACGATTTCAGCGATCATCATTCAACTTATCAATTTGAATATTATGTTGTAGATTTATTAAAACAAACAGCAACAAAGCTAACCCTACCCTACGATAAAGGAACTCGCAAAGAATCTGTTCTTGTGGAGAATGGTAAGGCATATATTACCATTGACGATAAAGATGATAATCATCAAGTTTGGATATACAATATTCAAACTAAAAAGATAAGTACCGGACTAAAATTAGACAAAGAGACAGATTTCATTGTCCGTATAGACAAACTAAATTAGTTTTTATAACTGAAAATAATTCGCTCCGAATATCTTACCACTTGTCATTTGAATATTGTTAAATAAATCAATTTAAAATCAACTTGATTTTTGCTTTGAAACCTCTTCGACCAAGAAATATTGTCTCCATACAACAGTATTAAACCTTTCTCTTCTTCTTGCTAACTCCCTAATTCGCTATCTATCTTTTTATGCCGCTAATCAATGATGATATTTCAATTTGACAACATTATCTTCATAAATTTATTCCAAAACTGAGTAGCCTAAAAACTAAATAAATTTAGATGTATAAAATTTATTAGCCTAAAAATTAAGCAAATAGCACATTTTATAATCTTTTTCTCACTCTGACCTTCGGTATATTTGGAGTTACGCAACATCTCTATGTATAATTAATCTAAATAAAGGGATGTCGAATTTAAAAATAATATGGTTAAGTCTATATTTAATCATATCGTTTACTGCTTACGCACAACAGAGAGGAGAAATAAAAGGAAGAATAAGTACCACCTCAAATACACCTATTGAGGGTGCAACTATTACAATTCTTGAAACAAATCAAGTGACCCAAGCTGATAAAAGCGGTTTATTTTCAATAAAAAATATCGCTTTTGCCAACTATACTATACGAGTATCTGCTGTTGGATTCAAAGCCAAGGACAGAACTTTTCTTATTAGCCAGAAAAACACTGAAGTGCTATCTATAAAATTGGCTTCAAAACAGACAACAATGGATGAAGTCGAAATCGTTGCAAGATCCGAAGCAAAAGAAATACAAAAGCAACCATTTAATGTTACAGCAATCGATGCGAAGAAATTGTACAATACAACAATGGATATTGGTCAGGCATTAAATCGTGTTTCGGGTGTTAGACTGCGAGAGTCGGGTGGTGTAGGATCAAACATGAATTTTAGCTTAAATGGTTTTTCGGACAATCAGGTTAAATTATTCGTTGATGGAATTCCCATGGATAATTTCGGATCGTCCTTTCAGTTAAACAACATACCGATCAATTTTGCAGAACGAGTTGAAGTCTACAAAGGAGTCGTTCCCGTATGGCTAGGCGGCGATGCATTAGGTGGAGCAGTCAACATTGTAACCAAAAACCAGCCGGGAAAATATTTAGATGCTTCATATTCATATGGCTCATTTAACACCCACAAAACTTCAGTTAATGCCGGATACATTGCTAACAACGGTTTTACAATGATGCTTTCTGCTTTTCAAAATTATTCGGACAACAATTACTTAGTAAATGTAAGATCATACAATTTTGACACTGGAAAATTTTACCCCGCCGAAAGAAGAAAACGTTTCCACGATGCATACAGAAATGAAACATTAGTATATAATATGGGCGTTTCTAATAAAAAATACGCTGATCAGCTCCTTTTGGTATTACCCTCGGCCAGAATAAGAAAGAAATCCAAACGGGTAATCATATGGAAGATGTATATGGAGGTCGAGAAAGCCAAGGAAACATTGTACAGCCGACTTTTAAATACATCAAGAGAAATTTATTGACAGCAGGTTTAGATGTAACGATAAACGCTCGATACAATTTCGGTACGGAAAGAAGTTTGGATACCGTCCCAAGAAGATTCACTTGGACAGGAGAAAGTATACCTAAAAATCCAAAAGATCCGAATGCTCCAGGAGGAGAAAATGACTTAACAGATTACCGCTACAAAAACAACAATGGTAATCTTACGGCCAATATCTCTTATGCAATTAACAAGAATAATAGCATTATGATCAATCATTTGTTGACAACATTTGACAGAAAAGGAAAAGATCATTACTATCCAGATTTAGAAGTTAATAAGCTCCCACGCAAAACAATAAAAAACATTACAGGAATCGGCTATAGAACCTCCATACTTGATCGTTGGGATGCTAATATTTTTCTAAAAAACTACAATCAAAATGGAAAATACTTCAATGAACTTGAGAAGGAAACTTATGAGAATGTGGAAATATCAATCAATAAAATCGGATATGGCTTAGCAACTTCCTATTTCCTAAATCCAGACATTCAACTAAAAGCTTCCTATGAGAAAGCATACCGACTTCCCGATAATACCGAATTATTTGGTGATGCCATCAATATTAGTGGTAATCCTGGTCTAAGACCCGAGAGTAGTGATAATATCAACTTAGGTTTATCATATGCTTTAAAATTACAAAAAAACCAACAAATTATCATAGATGCCAATTACATATTCCGCAATGCTAAAGATTTTATACGCCAGTATGTAGGACCATTAAGCAGCAATAATAAAAGAGAACTTAAAAGTGCTAATCTAAGAAGTGTACGAAACAATAGTGTTGATATCAACTTAAAATATTATTTCAAGAACCTGTTTTCAGTCGGAGGAAATATGACTTACCAAACCTGATCAACACAACTAAAGTTGAACCTTCGCAAATTATACAAAGTAGTATCTACAAAGATAGAATGCCAAATATGCCCTATTTATATGGTAATGCTGACGCACTTACTATTTTCACAACGTCGGTAAACAGAATAATACTTTAACGGTAGGATATAATCTTCAATATATACATGAGTTCTTTTTAGATTGGCCAAGTTTAGCGACCCCATCTCAAAGATATAGAATCCCAACACAAGTATCACATGATGTAAACATCATCTATTCTTTAGCATCTGGAAAATATAATATCGCTTTAGAATGTAATAATCTAACCGATGCAACACGTTTCGACAATTTCGAAATGCAAAAGCCAAGTAGATCTTTCAATATTAAGTTCAGATACTTTATACGTACAAAATAACAATCACAATTCAATAAATAAATACAATGAAAAAGTTAAACACTTTAAAAATGCTGACCCTAGCATGTGGCGTTTTAGCATCACTGCATGTTCAAAAGACAATCCTTCTGATGGAGGAAGTGATACCGGAAATTCCGGAAAAAGAGAAAAATTTGTTTTTATCGTAAATGGACAAGGTAGTGGAGAAGCTGGAACTTCAGGTAATTATATCCTGTCAACAGATAATGTAAGCGATGGAACACTCAGTATTGTAGGTAACGGTATGCCAGCGACAGAACAATCCTTTATCAATCAGAACAACTATATCTTTGGACTAACATATGGTGGTCAAGGACCGATAACCCCTTACAACATTGACAGTAAAGGTGAGTTCCAGAGACTTAAAGATGAACAAGTAAATGCTGAGACATCAGGTATTTATGGACATTTTGGAGACAAAAATATTATATTAGGTACCACAAATAGAAGTATTGTTAATCCAGTGGCAACCCTAAGAAATTACGATGCTCAAAATTTCTCTATAGCAAATAAAAACACTGTTGATCTATCCAAAGTTTTAGGCGGAAAAAGAATGGCCATCTGGACCGGCGTGTTTCAAGTAGGAAATAAAATATATGTTCCTTTTCAATCTGGAGACGGATCAAACAACTGGGGCGGTAATTTCACAACCACCGACACTACTTATATCGGTATCTTCTCTTATCCTGAGCTAAAATTCGAAAAAACAATTAGAGATGGACGTGGTTCACATATTGGAAATTGGTGGGCACAACAAGGTCTTGCTGTAGACAACAAAGGTGATGCATACGTTTGGTTTTCAGCAAATGAAGCATCTTTAGCTTCTAAAAACAAATCAGGATTTCTTCGAATTAAGAAAGGAACGGATGAATTTGATAAAGACTATTATTTTGATATTGAATCATTAGGAAATGGCAAAATTGCAAGAGGAAGTTATCTTAAAGATGATAAATTCTTAATGACAGTTTATAATAAAGGCGAACAAGCTGAAGGTGTAGGAGGTGGATTAGTAAAATTATACATCGTCGATATTCAGACAAAAAAGATGACTGAAATCAAAGAAATTCCTGCCCATGAACAACAAGGATATAAGGACGTCGTATTTGTTGAAAAAGATGGCAGTAAAGCTTATTATGCATGTCAGAGTTTAGAAGACAAACAATATTATACCTATACAATTGACATCAATAATGCAACAGCCAAAAGAGGTTTAAAATTTGTCGGTGTATCTGGTGTTTCGTCCATGAGTAAAATCAATTACTAAAAATAAAAATCCATTTATTCTGTCAAAGAAATACTTTGACAGAATAAATTTTATCACTTTATAAATAGCGCTTTAAATTATTATGCTCAGCAAAATTAATGCATGGCTACATCTTTGGTTAGGACTAGCGGCAGGCATACCTGTTGTTATCCTAAGTATAACCGGCTGTGTACTTGTCTTCGAACATGACATCAAAGAATTCACTACAAATTATATTCGCGTAGAAGCACAAAGATCAGAAGATCAGCTTCCTCCATCTGCAATCTACAAAGCTGTAAAGACAGCCATTCCAGACAAAGAAATAGCTAGTTCCTGGTATTATGGTTTAGATAAATCAGTTAAAGTAAGTTTAGACCACTCCGATAGTTTAGTCTATGTCAATCCTTATACAGCTGAGATCCTAGCTGTTGTTAATCATGAAGATTTCTTTCATTTCATGGATGAGGGGCACCGTCATCTATGGATGCCGAACAAGATCGGCCGTCAAGTAGTCGGCTGGAGTACTTTTATATTCTTTTCACTACTAATCACTGGTCTTATTTTATGGTGGCCAAAAAAATGGAACAAAAGATCTCGTGAGCAGAGTTTTACCATCAAATGGAAAGCGCGGTTCAAACGAGTAAATTATGACCTGCACAATGTATTAGGATTTTACGGACTAACCATAGCCTTAGTTATGTGCCTTACAGGGTTAATCATGAGCTTCCCGTGGATGCGCAAATCAGTAGTTTGGCTCAGCGGAGGATACCCGAATAAACCTAAAGTAGAACAAGTTGAAAAAGAAATACCTGATGATCAACCCTTGAATGATGCATTGGTTGTTGCTGATCAAATCTGGTATAAAGTGCGCCATGAATATGCTCGCCATAACAAAGAAGCCGTTATCGTCCACTACCCTGAAGCCGAGGATAAATCCGTATATGCATGTACAGATATGGAAAACGGTATATGGCGTGACTTAAATTTTGATCGTAATACGCTAGAATTAACAGGCAGAAAACAAGGTCCCATTGATGATGCCAATACCACAGAATGGCTAATGCGCGCAAATTATGCCTTACATACAGGATTCATTGGGGGAATGACTACTAAAATAATATATTTTTTAGCATCACTTATTTGCGCAACATTACCGATTACTGGTTTCTATATCTGGTGGGGGAAAAAGAAAAAAAAAGTAAAAAAATCAAAATCTATTCATCCAATAACATCTTAATCTTGCAGACATGTTTCATCATTGCAACTACTTACTTAGTTTATTTCTAGTTTTTACTTTATTTGTTGCCAGTGCTCAAAATTCTGCTAAAATCATGGGCCGTGTCCTAGATGAACAGAACGAACCTGTACCCCATGCACAAGTAACTTTACATCGCGTTCATGATGGAACTGTCGCAAAAATTATTACTGCCGATAGCATAGGGAATTTTATTTTCCCTAATGCACCATATGGAAATTACTATGTGCATATAAAAATATGACACACGAAGATTTTAAAACATCTCAATTCATATTAAGCGAGCACGTGAATGCATATGATTTTGGGGAAATTGTATTGCTTCAAAACAATGCTTATCTGAGTGAGGTTGTCATCAATAAACGCAAGCAATTTATAGAACAACATCAAGATAAAACCATTTTCAACATAGAAAACTCTGCATTAGCAGATGGTAACAGTGGATTAGAACTTTTGACCAAAATTCCAGGTATAAGTCTAGATGATAATGGAACCTTCAGTTTAAAAGGAAAATCTGGTGCTTCTATCATGATTAACGGAAAACTTACCTACCTCTCCGCAGATCAGCTAGCCAATTTGTTAAGAAGTACATCCTCAAACGATATAACAAAAATTGAAGTTATGACTAATCCTAATTCCAAGCAAGATGCGGCAGGAACATCAGGGATAATCAATATCGTATTAAAAAAAGGATTGAAGCAAGGGTTGAACGGAGCTGTTTCCGGAAATATGGGAGCAGGTCGCGGATTACACCTAGGCGGTAGTTTAGACCTAAATTACAGAACGGAAAAAATAAATATCTTCGGAAATTACAATCAATACTTCAAAATTTAGAGTATTACAATTCATTAACACGCTACTTTTATAAAGATACGCAAGCAGAACCAGAAGCCTACTCCCAACAGGAAAACAAAATTCAACCGAAACTGCGTTCAAATAATTTCAGAGTTGGTATGGATTTTTATTTAAGTTCAAAACAGACTTTGGGATTTCTAGTAAATGGAGGCTTTGGTAAATATCCAAAATATGAACCAACCACCAATCATTTTAGAAACTATGCGACAAAAGATCTTATCTGGTCGGCTTCAACCATAACCGAAGGAAAAGAAAGATGGGAAGACATGTTATATAACATCAATTATAACCTGAAGTTCAACGAAAATGGACATGAACTAAAAGTGGATTTTGATATGATTGACCATTATTCCAAAATGGATCAAACACTAAATACTAAATACAGTAATGAAAATCAAAATAATATACGCCCCTTATCATCACGCACTGGCGATATTCCCTCAGACAGTAAGGTTTATGTTGCAAAAATTGATTATACCCTCCCTTTTAATGAAACTTTTAAGCTAGAAACTGGTTGGAAAGCAAGTCATATCCGGACAGAAAACGATTTGCGGTATGATACATTGCTAAATGAGAGTTATGTTCCAGATCTATCGACAAGTAATCACTTCATTTATAAAGAAACGATACAAGCAGGTTATGTGAATCTATCAAAAACTTGGAGCAAATTTTCAACACAAGTAGGATTACGAGCAGAGCACACATCTACCGATGGTAATCAAATAACTTTAAATGAACAGTTCTCTAAAGATTATTTAAAGTTTTTCCCATCAGCATTTTTATCTTATAGCATCAATAACAATCATAAAGTACAACTAAGCTATAGCTATCGCATCGAGCGTCCATCCTTCTGGAGTCTAAACCCATTCCGCGTCTATACAGACCCCTTCTCCTATTCAGAAGGAAATTCAAAACTAGATCCTGCTTACGAGCACGCTTATGAAGCTAACTATACACTAGCTAACAAATATATATTTACGTTAAATTATGCAGACAGATCTAATGTCGTAAATGATATCATAGGATTAGATCCTACAAACAAACAAATCACTTTGAAAGACCCGAAAATATCGGTTCATTCAAAAATTTTGGCGTATCATTCATGGCTCCTACACAATTATTTTCCTGGTGGACAGCTACACATTTTGCAAACTATTACAGAAACGAATATGAGATTCCACAAGAAAATGAACTAATCAAAAGATCAGGCAATACGTTATCATTAAATACACAAAATACTTTCAAACTACCCAAAGATTGGTCTGTAGAGATTGGAGGAAATTATAACTCTGGTCTGACCATTGGTTTAACGAATATCAAAAGTTACGGACTTATTTACAGTGGAATACAAAAGAGCATTTTAAGTAAAAAAGCAACGATTAAGCTGGTCGTTAACGACATATTTCATACCAATAACCGTCGATATGAAACAGTATCCAATGCAGTGAGATTAATAGGAAAATCAAATCCAGATAGCAGAACAGCAATTTTATCATTCAATTACCGATTTGGAGGTTCAGATCACAGAGCAAAAGAACGCTCAACAGGTTCGGAAGATATCAAAAATAGATTATAAAAATCAACACGATGCAAAGGTGATATTCCACACCAGTATAAATAGAAAACAGCTATCAAAAGAAATTGATAGCTGTTTTCTATTTATACTTATTCGAGCGTTGTAAATACGAACAACTTTGAAAACTTCAGAACATATATCCTTACTAATTAATCTCTTTACGAAGAAGCACATTTTAGCAAGAAACCTGCCCTGCATATTAATAAACAATAAAACATGAATTTCCTAAATCATCATATGACATTCATATCAAAAACACCATAAATAGAACTATCTCAAAATTGTTATCTTTGTAAAAAAATCAAATATGTCTGTTAAGATTGGCGAAAATATAGATTTAGGAGACTTTCCATTATTGCTAGCTCCAATGGAGGATGTAAGTGATCCGCCATTCCGTTTTGTTTGTAAGCAAAATGGGGTAGATATGATGTATACGGAATTTATCTCTTCAGAAGGATTAATTCGAGACGCAGCAAAATCACGTAAAAAGTTAGATATCTTCGAGTATGAAAGACCAATAGGTATACAAATCTTCGGTTCCGAAATCGAACACATGAGACAGTCATCCGAAATCTGCACATTAGCAAATCCAGATCTAATCGATATTAATTACGGTTGTCCAGTTAAAAACGTTGCTTGCCGTGGAGCAGGTGCTAGTTTATTGCAAGATATCGATCGTATGGTCGCAATGACAAAAGCAGTCGTGGAAGGAACACATCTACCAGTTACTGTGAAGACCCGCCTTGGCTGGGACGATGATACCAAAAATGTTTATGAAGTGGCAGAACGTTTACAGGATATCGGTATTAAAGCTTTATCAATACATGGACGTACACGCGCACAAATGTATAAAGGGCAAGCAGATTGGTCTATGATTCGTGATATTAAGCGTAATCCACGCATTAAAATTCCAATTTTTGGAAACGGCGATGTAGATTCTTTAGAAAAAGCAATTGCATGGCGCCAGGAATATGAAGTTGATGGTATTATGATTGGTCGCGCCTCAATTGGATATCCTTGGATATTTAGAGAAATAAAACACTTTTTCAACACAGGAGAACGTTTAGCCGGTCCAACAATTGCTGAACGTGTAGATGTGTGCAGAACACATTTGATTAAATCAATTGAATGGAAAGGTCCTAAAACAGGTATTTTCGAAATGCGTCGTCATTATTCAAACTACTTTAAAGGTATACCAGACTTTAAAGAATACAGAATGCGATTAGTCAGTCTTCAGACATTCGAAGAGATCCAAGAAGTGTTAGACGAAATACAACATAACTTTGCAGAAGAAGCTATTTATTAAAAATAGCTTCTTCTAACTTTTAGACTTCAACATCTTCATTACCGTTTTCCTCTCGACAAAAACGGTTCCCAATAAGTAAGCAATCAACATCATATTGCCAATCCAAAAATTCCGGTCAAATACTATGTAATGGATATAAACGATCATAGTACCAACCAACATATAAGCCCCAATTTTAAAGATCTTATAAGGAATTGGATAATTCTTTTGTCCCCAAAATAGGATAAAAATACCATTACACCATAAGTTATGGTCGTCACATAAATTGCACCGACATAGCTGTAGCGCGGAATCAGGATATAACACAATATAATTGTAATTAAAGCCCCAATACCTGAAATATAGAGACCGTATCGTGTTTGATCAGAAAGTTTATACCACACAGAAAGGTTCATATATATCCCAAGCATCACATAGTTGAATAAAATAACAGGAATAATAAATAGACCCGACCAATATTCTGCACTCTCTGAAGCAGATCCTCCTTGAATAAAATACTTAAGCCATTCAATATTGACAGACAATCCGATCATGACAACCATCATAGCAATCACAAAATATTCCATGATCATTGCATAAACCTTTTTCGAATTATCATTTTTGGCATAGGAGAAGAAAAAAGGTTCGGCTCCTAAACGAAATGCCTGCACGAAAATGCTTAAGAAAACAGCAATCTTTGCAATAGCACCATATATACCAACATCTCGGTCAGCAATACTTTTCGGTAATAATTCAGGCATTAAAATCTTATCTAGGTTTTCGTTTATGATAAATGAAATATTAGCGATCAAAATAGGAAAGCTATATCGAAACATATCACCTAATAACACCCGATCAATTTTAAAATTAAATGTTCTAATCTCGGGCAACAGCATCAACAATGTCACTGCACTCGCTACAAAATTAGAAATAAACACATAACCCAACCATGAGTTATATACCAGCTAGAAAAATATGGTTCAGTATCCGGAAAATGTTGAAGTAAATAAGGTATGAAGACAATGAATGTCAAGTTTAAAATAACAAATGTGATGATATTGACTAACTTCAATACGCCGTAGCGCAATGGCCGACCATTAGCACGAACTTTGGCAAAAGGAACAACAGCAAGTGCATCAACGACTAAAGTAAGTCCAACAAAGTAAATATAGCTTTTATATTGACCTACAGAGTCAATATTTTCTTTTGCAAACCAATGCGCAATGTCATTAGAAAAAATAAGAATAGTTAATAGAAAAATTAAAGAAGTAAAAATGGTGACAACAAAGCTATTATTGAATACTTTAGATTTATCCTTCTCCTCAACTTTCTGTAAATATCTAAAATAGGTTGTTTCCATCCCAAAAGCTAGGAATGCATTGATCATAGCTGCCCAAGAATACATATTCGTAAATATTCCATAGGTGGAAGCTTCAAATTTACGAACGAAAATTGGCGTTAAAACAAAATTCAGTAATCTAGAGATGATAGTACTGAGACCGTAGATCAAGGTTTGACCAGCAAATTTCTTAAAAACAGACAAAATATTAAGATTTATTTAGACGATTTTTTTAGTACTTCAAAATTCTTAAAATCTTCCCAGACGCCCTCTTCACAAATCACTTCTTCCACTACTGCGCGCTCAGGTCCCTCTTCACAGAATTCTTTTAAACAATCTAGAGCAAAATCATCACCCTCTGCCTCAATATAAACAGAACCATCCGCTAAATTTCTAACAAACCCTTTAATACCCAATTGGTCGGCAACTGCTTTGGTAGATAACCTAAAATAAACCCCCTGTACTTTTCCTTTGATAGAAATATTAACATGTTTCATATCAACAAAAGTACAGAAGATTTTGAGTATTTTACTATGCTAATCTTTGCACCGTAACTTTATCAGATAATCTAAAATGTTCCATATTTTTTAATAGAACAAGACCTGGTTTTTTACCAACTTCAATTGAACCAAATTTATCATCGATATTTAAAGCCTGTGCCCCATTAATAGTAGCCCACTGGATAGATTGCTGAAAATCTAAATTATCAAAATGTTTATGTAACACTTTTAATTCATCTAAAATTGAAAGCTTATCATTGGATGCTAAACTATCTGTACCGATTACAATTTTTTGATTATCGTTTACAAAGTTCATTACTTTTGGCAATTGACCTTCAATATAAAGATTCGCCTTCGGACATAAACACCATACGATATCACGGCCCATTCGGTCCACAAAATCAAGGTCTTTCAATGACGTATACGTATTGTGAACCAAGATCAACTTATTAGGATGAGGTAAATATGGTAAATATGACTGAATTGAATTTCTAGCCTGAGCTTTAAACAAATCAGGATTTTTCCCTATTACTTTAAAGAAATCGATAAATCCTCCCGTTTTATAACGAAACAATCTATTTTCTTCATCACTCTCTTGATTATGAATACTGATAATATTAACATCAGAAACTGCTTTTTTAAATTTCTTCAGAAGTATTTTCGAACAAGAATAAGGAGCATGTGGTGTAATTGAAGAATGTGCTGGATCAAATTCATGAATCAAATCCTTAGCCTCCTGCAATCGACCATCAGCTTCATCCGGCTCTATTCCGAAGACTTCAACAAAAGTGTGGTAAAGAATCTTACTAGACTCCTTAATGTTAGATGTGTTATCAGAATTCACGTGATCTCCAACTGCCACAATACCATTATTGTACATTTCTTCATCAGCAGCAGCCATCGCTTTATCAATCACTTTTAAAGAAGTGCCACGACTTGTCATAACCGAAGAAAGAAAAGCTGGTAATCCAGTTTTTGCGGAATCGTACCCTTCATATGGGACAATTCTAAGTGACAATGCGCATTAATAAATCCAGGAACAATAACTCCTTCAAATTTTTCAATATGCTGGCCGCTCAATTCTACGTCTTTACTTTCATAAATCCCAAGGATTTCACCATCATCATTAACTTTTACCACTCCATCTTTAATAGGTAAAGATGTAATTGGTAAGATATAGGTAGCGCTAAAATATTTCATTATTATAAAAACTTTAATAGTTACTTAGCATTCAGGTCAACGCAAAGGAACTGTGGTTATTAACGTTAAAATTCGTGCCAAAATTTAGTAAAAAAAATATTACCATTAAAAAAAACAAATTTACACAATTAGTTTAATTATTTAATCGTGATAAAAATCAAAGACTTTTAGATAAATTAACTTATAAGAATGTAACATAAATTTAAACCTTAATAAAAACTCCCTTGTTGCTAAAAACAATTAACATGAGCTAAAAGTTTGAATTTTAGCATATTTTTTGAAGGTAGGGAATAAGTTTAAATTCAGCCAATATATTATCTAAAAACCACAATTTTATTCATTTTTGTAGCGATTCAATGACGTTATGTCAGTGAAGCATCAATAAATCATGGAATTATAAATGGACATCCTTTTAGTTATAAAAAAAAAGAAACCGGATCAATACAGCTACTTTAAAATCCGAAAGAAGCTAAAGATAAAGCAACACAACATTCATCATAATACAATCCTATAAACGAAAATCTATTCCACTTATTTTTACGAGCAAAACAAATTGATATTCCAAAACTCAATTCCTCAACATCCATTTTTACATTATATTTTTAGTACAGATTTTATTTAATACCTTCGCATTATCAATAAGGGGTGCCTTGTTCTACGAACACGAATAAAGGCTGAGATTATACCCAACAATACATTTATGTGTTGTGCACCTGATCCAGATAATGCTGGCGGAGGGAAAAGGTTAGTTAAATAAGTGAAAAACTGTTGTAACCCCTAGCAATAGTTTGTTTAACTCAAAATTCAATTAAAAAACATGATTAAAAATTTAATCAGCACAGTGCTATTTCTAGGAATAACATTATCCGTATCAGCTCAAAACGCTTTATCCATCAAAGTCTTAGACAATGAAACAAAAAAATCGTTACAGGGCGCAAGTATCGTTCTGACAAAAAATCAGAGTAAGAATTTAACAACTGATCGAAATGGCACTTCAAAGTTTTCAGGATTACCTGATGGACAATACGCCATAACAATCTCTTACATAGGCTATAGTACAGAAAAGAAGCAGATTGATCTGGTACAAAATACTGATCTTGAAATCTTTCTAAAACCACGTGCTATAAAAACAGAAGAAGTCCTGGTCATGGCAACACGTGCCAAAAACAACTCTTCTACAACCTATAAAAATATTAGCAAACAAGATATCGCTAAAAACAATTTCGGACAAGATATTCCATATCTACTAGATCAAACACCATCTGTCGTCATAGGATCGGACGCAGGAGCAGGTATAGGATATACAAATATGAAAATAAGAGGATCTGATAATGCCCGCATAAATGTAACATTGAATGGAATTCCGTTGAATGACGCGGAAAGTATGGGCTCATTCTTCGTCAATCTTCCCGATTTTGCATCCTCAACCGAGAGTATCCAGATTCAAAGAGGAATTGGAACTTCTACAAACGGGGCGGGATCATTCGGGGCATCACTAAACATACAATCCAATACACTCGAAAAAGAGCCGTACGTAGAATTCAACAACTCTTTCGGCTCCTATAATTCTTGGAAAAATACTTTGAAAGTAGGTTCAGGACTACTAAATAATAAATTTGCCTTTAATGTTCGTCTCTCACGTATTTTGAGCGATGGCTATATCGACCGAGCATCTTCCGATTTAAAGTCTTTTTATGTAGATGGAGGTTATTATAGTGACAAACATATTTTAAAGGCCATTGTATTCTCTGGCAAGGAAAAAACATATCAATCTTGGTACGGAACACCAGAGCCAAGATTAAACAATGATATAGAGGGGATGAAAGATTATGCCGTCAATGATGGCTATACACAGCTAGAAACAGAAAATCTATTAAATTCTGGTCGCACTTACAACAAATACCTATATAAAAACCAAACAGACAACTACACGCAAACACATCACCAGTTACATTACACCAATTTTATCAATGAAAAACTAATTTTTAATGCGGCACTACATTACACCAGAGGTGCAGGCTATTACGAAGAATTCCGACCTGAAGACGACTTTTCAAAATACAATTTACCACCAGTCATTTCAGGAACCGATACCATCAAACAAACCGATTTGGTAAGGAGAAGATGGTTAGATAATTACTTCTATGGGACTACCTTTTCCTTCAACTATAATCCTTCACAGACAATAAAATTGACATGGGGTGGAGCTGCAAATCAATATAAGGGAGATCATTACGGTGAAATAATCTGGGCAAAATATGCTTCCGCCAGCAATTTAGGGGATAAATACTATCTCAATGATGCTAAAAAAGATGACATCAGTACATTTCTGAAAGCAGACTTTACATTCGAAAAATGGTTATTATTTGCGGATATACAGTATCGTAATATTAATTACCAAGTAAAAGGTGATGACGATAAAATCAAAGGAATGGATTTTAAAAGAAAATTCAATTTTGTAAATCCAAAATTAGGAATTACTTACCTCATCAATGAAAATTCAAATTTATACGCCTCATATGCCTATGCTAGTAAAGAACCTGTCAGAAATGACTTTGTTGATCTAAAAGGAAACAATCCCAAACCAGAGAAAATGCAAGATATCGAAGCTGGCTACCGCTTCAATAATGAAACATTTAACATCGGTACGAACTTTTATGGTATGTTCTATAAAGATCAACTTATTCCGACCGGAGCACTTAATAATGTAGGTTCTCCATTGAGAATGAATATCCCAAATAGCTATAGAATAGGCTTAGAAGTAGATGCCGCATGGAAAATTTCAGCGTATTTTGGTTGGAAAGCAACAGCGGGACTAAGTCAGAACAAAATCAAAAATTACACGGATGAAACGAGTGGAGAATTCATTAAAAAAACAGATATTGCACTTTCTCCGGCAACTATTTTATCAAGCGAGTTCACTTATCGCCCTCTTCGTTCAGTAGAAATTGCACTATTATCAAAATATATTTCAAGACAATATCTGGACAATAGTTCAGCCAAAGTAAGAAGTATAGACCCTTCATTTGTAAACAATATTAGAGCTATTTATAATTTCTCCATATTAGGTTTGAAAAATATAGACCTTGGACTTACTGTCAACAATATCCTAAATGAAAAATATCAAACCAACGGATATACTTGGGGTTATATGGACGGTACATCTCGAAAATATTTTAATTTTTACTATCCACAGGCTACAACAAATTTTATGTTAAGCCTAAACGTAAAATTCTAATAAAACAACTTGCGCCTTCAACATTAATTTAAGGCGCAAGTTGTTTTACAGCATTTTCAAGATCCATGACGTCAACAATACTTAATCAGATCAAACTCAATAGTTGGCATTTTTTTCTTAATATTGTCCTATGCGTGCAGTAATACAACGAGTTTCCAAGGCGAGCTGTTCGGTCGATAGCAAAATAACAGGTCAGATTAAAGACGGCTTACTAATCCTTATTGGGATCGAAGAGGAAGATACAATTGAAGATATGAAATGGATGGCACAAAAATTCGTTAATCTTCGAATATTTAATGATGAAAACGGTTTAATGAATAGATCGGTGCTAGACATACGTGGTGAAATATTACTTATATCCCAATTCACATTATTCGCACAAACAAAAAAAGGAAATCGCCCCTCTTTTATCCGTGCAGCCAAACCAGATAAAGCACAGCCAATGTACATACAAATGGCCCACTATCTTAGCACTTTAATAAACAGCGAAGTGCAAATGGGAATATTTGGTGCAGATATGAAAATTGATTTATTAAATGATGGGCCCGTTACCATCATAATGAATACACAGGATAAAGATAATTTCTAATACTATGACAATAAAAGAAGCACAGGAGACCATTGATAAATGGATCAATACAACAGGTATTCGCTATTTTAATGAATTAACAAACACAGCAATGCTAATGGAAGAAGTTGGAGAAGTTGCTAGAATTATGGCAAGACAGTATGGCGAACAATCATTTAAAAAATCTGATAAAGAAGTAAATTTAGCGGATGAAATGGCCGATGTTCTCTTTGTATTAATGTGCCTGGCCAATCAAACCGGTATTGATTTAACAGATGCGCTAGAAAAAAATTTAGAGAAAAAATCAATCCGTGACGCCGATCGACATAAAAACAATGAAAAATTAAAGTAATACAACATTACTATAATTTAGTTCGTTATATAAATATCAAATTAATTTTAATACAGTTTGCATGCAAACTGCTGAAGGGCTGTATCAAGAAACTTGATACAGCCTTTTAATTTCTTTATCTTTAATGCAGATCATTAATTCCCTCTGGAAATGAATTTAACACATTACGTCCATACATTAAAACACCATGTGCTTTTAGCAATCTTACTTACAGGATTAACACACGCTTCAGCACAAGATAGAAATAAAGAATTTACCTTTCAATATGACGCTCAGGAAATCGTTAATGGTAGCCAATACCAAAAGATCCAGATCCTGGATTCAAGAAAAGATACAACTCATTACGGAATCATACAAAAAGGTTTCTTAGGAAAATCCGCTACTGTAGTTGCAAATCCAGCTCTTGAAGATCAATTGCAGAAATATCTAGAAACAATCAGTAATGGAAATACGCAGAGAGATACATTGCTTTTGCAAATTCGAAGATTATCATTTTCTGAAATTGGTGGTGGAATCAAAGAAAAGGGCTTTTTTGATTTCAGAGCAAATCTATATCAAAAAAAGGGAACAATTATTTCCCATTAAATCATATCGACAGTAGCTTTCAAGTTTCAGGAATCGATGTCTCCAACAAATTATTAAAAAAAGGAAGCCTCATTGTAGATTCATTCATTCGTAAAAATTTAATAGTAAAAGACATATCGTCCGAATCATTAACCTTACAGGATATCCAAAACATTGATTACAAGGAAAAAGAGAAATTACCATTATATGCCGCAGAACATCTCGTGGACGGGATTTATATGAGCTATGAAACTCTAAAAAACCAAAAACCAGATTATCCGCTAGTTGATGAGAAAGATAAAAAAGGCAAAATCAAATACTATTATTACACCAATGATAAAGGGAAAAAAGTAAAATTAAAAGATTCACAGATATATGCCGTGGTAGATAATGACGAAACCTATGTCTCCACAAGTTTTGGATATTATCCACTTGTAATGGAAAATGACGAATACTATTTCTATGGTTTAGCAGAAGAAAACAGTACGAGCTTCTCGATATCAGCAGGCATAGGATCAGGTTTTGGATATGGAGGTGGAATGATTGGAATTGGAGTGGGATCAGCACCTTCAAACATTAAGCGATACAAAATAAAAATTGACCATTTAGATGGAAATTTTGAAAAAATAGAACGACTACCTAATTAAGATTATGAAAAAAAGCAAATTCTATTTGTTTATTATTACGGCGGCGCTGTCAGTACAATCGTGCACAGTTTCGTTAGAACTTGATAAAAAAGCCAAGACCTTCAATAAGGCGGCGGTTGTTACCGCGCATCCCTTAGCTTACAAAGTTGGTGTAGATATCTAAAAATGGGGGGCAACGCCATTGATGCCGCTGTCGCAGTACAATTTGCATTAGCAGTAGTTTACCCTAATGCTGGAAACATAGGTGGTGGTGGGTTTATGGTCTACAGAAGTAGTAAAGGCTGAAATCAATGCTTA